>NZ_AAWL01000009.1:60000-103023 GCF_000169155.1 Thermosinus carboxydivorans Nor1 | reverse complement strand
AAGAGACGTTTCAGAAGGCAGCCGAAGTCCGTCGACAGAACAAAGTCACTGCAAAGCGAAACACCAAATTTGAGTATCTACTGTCAGGCATTATCAAGTGTCCAAAGTGCGGCTATGCCATGCGCGGTACACGCTTCCCCAAGCGCAACAATAAAGACTACGCTTACTACGTGTGCAGTGCATACGTCAATGCGTACGAGTGCGACAACCGCCGTTGTGTGCCGTCCCAGGAACTCGATGAAGCCGTCTGGCAGGAAATAGTGAACATGTTTAAAAAGAGTGGCGGAATTCGCCGTGACAGAAATAAAACCAGTGACGCCGGCAAAGAAAAGGCCCGGGCCGAGGCAAGGCTAAAAAAACTGAAAGCCAGGCAGGCGGCTATTCTAAAGTGGGTAACGGACGGAACAATCGACCTGGAAGTGGCCGAAAAAGAACTGCAAAAGCTCAACAGCGACATCAACGCGGCCCAGGCAATATTATCTGCACCAGAGCCGGCCGCCAAGGAAAGCGACGTTTCGCCGACAGAAGTTTTCGAGGCAAACACCTTCGAAGAGCGCCGCCGCATAATCCTGCGCCTGGGCATAACCGTCACCGCAGAGCGCTCTGAAAACGGCGAGACGCTATATAAAATAAGGTTTTGAGGCACTTTCTATTGTTGTACCTAAGTATTGCATATGATTTGGTTACAATAATAGAAAAAAGCCGCCCCTTTCGGAGCGGCAATTACCACCTAATCATGTAGGCGGCCCCTATCTCATATCCACCCTGGTATTTGGGTCCGCCGAATACTATTATGTTTTTGTACTGCGCCATAATGCCGACACTCTCTGTGCTGGCGTACACCCCGACCGCGCGCGGTTTGTCAAGCGTAATACGGTACACGTCCACCTTTTGCTCGCGCGGCGTCACAATCGTTTTATCCGCCGGCGGCAACGAGACCGGTGCTTTGTCAAGTTTTATCTGCTGCTCAACCATCTGGGCAGCTTTTTTCGTATCCGTTGCCTGCACCGTATACGTCGCGGCCGGCGGTGTCTGCGTGACAACCTGCACCTCGCGGACAATCTCCCGGGCGACAGACTGCGGCACGTCTATTTTTTGCGCCACCTGCACCGGGTCCCGCACCTCTTCTTGCGCCATAACGGTGACTGGCGGCGGCTTGTGCAGATATGCCCAGGCGACAACCGCAATTACCACCGCCAGCGCTACACACGTCCAATATACCCAACGACGGTTAGCTTCAATGTTAATCACGCCATTACCCCCTTATATTGTCAGTCAACGCCTCTCGGTACTCATGCGCCACTCGGTCCGCCAGCTCCGCGCGCTTTGCATCGTTAAACCGGTCGACCGTGCTAAGGTAACCGGTGATGCGTCTTACCCGCCGGATCGGCGACCGTTCGTAGGTTTTGATCTCGACATCCAGGCCGTCGTTGATGATGCGGATTTCCATGCGGCCCAGGACCTTGCCGCGCTCTTTCCATAGTAGTTGTTCTTCGTGAACGTAGTGCATAGCTTCTTCGTAGCTAATGCCTTCATCAGCAGTAACTTTGACGCTGTAAATTTCCCAACTAGGCATTAAGCCATCACCTCATCGTATTGCGTTAAATCATTGGCGCGAATTGTCGCCAGCACCTTGTCGGCATATTCAGGGTCTGTAGCGTATACCGGACCCATTGTCCGCACAAACTGCTCAACATCATGTGTCTCTTGCCACACCGCCAGCGCGTCAGCGTATGCCGGCTCCTCAGTCATTAGCACGCACCAGTCCTCCACGGCCTCGTCCAAGCTGTCATAGTCCTTGAATTCGTCATTGATAGTTACCCATTCGCCGTTAATATACTCCTGTGTGGTGACGGTTATTGACTTGTCACCAGCAACGGCTTTGCGGCCAAAAAGGTTATACTCGCCAATCACATATCGCCCCCAGCCGCTTTCCAGTGCTCCCTGGGCGATGCAGACGCTGGCAGGCAGGCCGTACTTGCGGCAAACACGTTGAGCTACGGGCCCTAACCAGGCAATAAATTCATCGGGTGTCATCAGTTATCCCCCTTTTCATACGGATTTTTTCCCTGTTCGCTATTAGCCACGCTATCTACAATATATTTTATGGCTGCAAGAGTCCCGGCGGCCCCTAAAGCCGCCACACCATCCCAGCAACTTTTCAGTTCAAATTTTGCATTACCGAGGGCATTCCACCAGTAACCTACAGCCCAAAACAAAAATAGGAGCAGGAACGCTCCTATCAATGCCTCGATAATGTATTTTTGCATTCGGTTCATAATCAATGCCGCACCCCCTGCCAAACAAACACGGCCGCCTGCATAAACAGCGCAATAGCCGCGCTAATGATGCTGGCAGTGCGATATATTGTGTCAATTCGCTGGTGGGTCGAGTCTATGTTTTGCGTTAGGGCAGCGATATCCGCATCATGTTTGCGCACTGCCGCCTGACACTGCGGGCATTGCATGAGTATCATGTCTACTTTACTCTCTAGGCGTGTCATTCGCTCGATTAATTCTATATTGAGCTCTTTTTCGCCCATTTTCACACCCCTTTACGTCTGATTTGACCGTTTTTGATAGAGGAAGCGTCCAGTATAACAACGAATGCTAACCACGAAATAGAGGTTTAACAATGAAGAAATTATTAAAATTTTTGGGTACTCTCGCAGGCGCCGCTATTGGTTCCGCTATCCTCTGGTTGACTTTGCCCTTACTTATCATCCTCCTTTCTGCCGCCGGGGCCTTCTTTGAAATCTGGCTGGCTGTTGTAATATACGGCTTTCCCATCTTTATTGTAGCGAGTATTGCCGGAGCAATCTGGCAGGAGTACAAAAAGCGCAAAGCAAAAGCAGGGAGCTAATCCCTGCTTTTTTTACTGCGCTATTTTTTGTCTGCCCAGGGCAATCCTGGCGTAATTGGTTTTCATAACATTGAGCTGATCCAGACGGCTCCTCTTTTCCTCGCTGCTCATGTTCTTATCAGAAAGGATTTCCTTCTCTCGCTTGTTGATTTTTTGCATAATCTCATTAACACCTTGCAGCCGCCGGTACTCTGCTCCGTCAAGTCCGGCAGGTTTTACGCCTGTCTGCTTGTACTCGTTGTACATTTGCTGCACTTCGTTCCAGCGGTCGTAGAAATCCTGCACTGACTTGCTGCTCCTGTATGGCGTAGCCGTAAAAGCACGAATACCAGGGTACTCCGTCCACTTCAATGACGGACGCTTATCAAATTCGCCGGCCACCAAATCACCTAGCGTCATAGCCAGTCCACCAAGGCCGCCGGTATAGCCACGAATGGTATTATCTACTTTTGCCGGCGATACTCCCTGCGGTGTCCATGGAGTTATAGCATGTTCGCCTATCCATTTGCCAATAGCTGAGGTATTTGGTCCATACTGCAGCTTTGGCGGCAGTTTTTCTTGGCTCGGCGGCACAATGTTGCGCTCCATGAAATATGAATAATTCGACGTCCACTCGACAATTGGCAGCAAAGCTGTCGGCATCCAGCCAGGCACCATAGCATCCCAGACTGTTTTCCCGTACCCCTTAAATGCGTTCGGGTCTTTTTTATACATCCAGTCAAGCATCCGCTCCACCGATGTGCCAAAAAGAATTCCGACTTCAAAAGGCTTGGGAATGCGAATAAGAGTATCTTTGGCCGGGATAATCCAAAACAAATCTTTCTGCCATTGGGGCAGTTCTTGGTAGCGTGGATCGTCTTTGTTTAAGTACCATAGCACGATCGACGGCAGCGTAACCGACATGAACACCTTCGCTGACGTAGTAACTGGGTCTTCTTTGAAGGCACGTATCATTTTGTCCATGCCCTGGATTGTCGCATTCCAAAAAGCAACAACCTTGTTAATCTTTTTGCCCACCGTACCAGCCCGGCTAAAGTCAAGAGTAATGTCACGCGCCGCTAAAGCTGCTTCCTCCATACTGCGCTGCGTGCGTTTGTTACTGAACAATCTGTTTATCACGCCGTTGTAACCGCGCCTGGCGTTCTCGTATTCAGCGACACGAGTGCCCATTTCCAGAGTTTCCGAAAACGCCCGGAGAATATCAATGTAAGTTTTGGGATTAAGCGGCGCAATAAATTTTTGGTATCCTGGCTTAGACATAATTTCGCGCAAGTTCTTGGCAAGATAGTCACGGTCAAGGCTTACCATTGTCGAGTGAGCTGCGCCGCTATTCATGTATTCCCAGTACAGGTCATCTTTTTTGAGGACATGGGCCAAGCCCCGGAAGGTGTCTATCACCGGAATAAAGCCGTACTTGGAATAAATGAACGCTGAGTGCGCATCTCTCACGGGATTGCGGACTATGAACTCCGGTGACAACACCGCGCCGGCACGCAGCCAACCAGCAGGAATCGAGAGGATTTTTTCAATAACTCCAGCCGCTTCACGGTCAAGCAGCATAATCGCCCGGTACAGTTCCGGCGTTGTTTGAAACACTCGTTTTTTGCCTTTGTCCCATACAGCAAATGTACTGTCTTTTGACGATGCCGGACCAGATACTTCTTCGATAAGCTTACCCAATCCTGGCTTCTGTGCCAAATCAACAAACAACCTGGCCACGCGGTTACGTTCTGCCAGGTTGATGAATAGGTACGTGTTCTTTACGATGCTTTCCAGCGGGTTGATGATGTCCCGCGTGCTTCCTTTGAGCTTTTTAATCGGGTCAGATACGTTGCCGAAACCTTTGCCGCTCAAAAACTTCTCAATTGCCGCTTCATCAAACTCCCGAAAGAACGGCACATAGTTCGGCCACTTAGTTTTCATTATTTCTACTGAAGCACGATCTTTTATGCCGGCATCAACCAAAATATCCAGCAGGTGGTTTTGGAATTTAACAAGCTCCTGCTGGGCCTTAACAAATTCTGGCCTTTGACGTCCTTCAGCTACCGTGAGAGCAGCGTCAGCTTTAGAAATCGCATGTTCAAACTTACCAAGTCCTTGCTCCTCCATCCGGTACATGTCAATCTCGCGGAGCGCTACAAGGTAGGCGCTGAAATCGTCAATGTTCTTTTCAACTGACTTCACGATTGATTTGAGCGACGGTATTCCTTTTTCTGGGATGCCGTGTTCAATGAGCGTTTGCGCCTTTCCAGCCCAGCCCCTGGCAAGCCATGCCTGTTTAAAGACATCTTGCGCTAATGGCAATTTTTCGCCGGTTAGCTTCTCAATCTCTTTCATCATGCGGTCAAGCGGCGCGAGTTCATCGACAAACTTGTCATACACCTTGTCAATGATTTCTCTGCCGCTTTCGGCAATAGCCTCAGCAGTTTGCTTCGGGTTTTTGACGGCATCCTTCGTTTTCTCAAAAGCGGTCCGGCGGTCGCCAAACGATATGGAACCTTTTACGCGGTCTTTAGCAGCTTGGTTGTACCACGTTTTGAGCATGTCGCTGACTATTTTAAGCCTGCCGCGTATTTCCGGCTCTTTCTTCAACCGCTTCTCAAACGCCGCATAATACTGCGGAAACTCAGCCTGTGCCCTAGCTTTGTTTGTCGTGTAGTCATGGATAAATTCGGCTATGCCTTCTCCACGGAGTCGTTCAACTGGTAAATTGTCATAGGCATCACCAAACCGGCGATGAACGGCGCTGATTAACTCATTGTCAAAACGTGCGTCGTTACGCAGGCCAAGTCCTTTATCGAGGTAATGCCCTATCTCATGCATGATTGCCCGGAAGTCGGCATAGCCCTTTGTGCGGATAACCTCAGAATTGCGGTCAAACCAGCCAAGTACGCCATCAACACCCAAACGGCCAGTGCGGACAGCGGTAAATAACTCGTTAATTTTGTCCATAATCTGCTTGCGGGAAATAGTTTCAGGCACAGTAACACCGGAAGAAGTTTCAGGCCGCGGACTGTTTACCGGCACACTCAGGCCGCTTTGCGCCATATTGCTCCGTTTGCGTAAATACTCAATCCCAGGTGGGGGCGGAGCCTGATTAACCAGTCCCGCAACTTCGGCGCCGCTTTCTAAAGCATTCTCATCAATCGCCTTGTTTTTCTCCCAGGTGCGCAGTTCAAACGGAAGCTGTTTTCGATACTTTTGTAGGCCAGACAAAGCTTGCTCGATCTTCACAAATTCGCTTGAAGGCGGCAATTCGCCATACATCGGGTCACGGTAGCCATTGCGCAGATGGTCAACAGCTGTTTCGCGCAGCCAATACTCCAGGTCAGCTTTTTTAGGCATTTTGCCGCCGTTAGCTTCGAGCATGTCGCGATACCATTGGTAATTGCGACTGTATCCGGGCGAAAAAGTATACTCACCTGTTGGATTGCCCGCTTTGTCTAAAACAGGCGTCATGGACCGGTTCTCAACGCCCTGCTTCATTTGACTGCGCAGGACAGACATATAATCATCAATCAGCTTTTCCTGGCGCCGCCGTAGCGCTTTTTCTAACGCCTCTGGAGATATTTTATAGGTATTAAAATACTCAGTTAAAACGATTGCTTCGGGGTTCATCCGAGAGGTAACGGCTTCAGCTTCAGCATTGTCCCACGCCTTTTGCTTTACCGCTTCCAAAGCATTCAGCAACTCCTGGCGGGCGTTTTTCCTATCCGCTGCAATCCTCTGAGTGGTGTCTTCAATAAACTGTTTAATATCCGGGCGTATATCATGTAAAGTAGGTTCTACCCTGCTTAAATCAATAGCCGGTTCATCTTTAAAGCCCTGCTCTTTCCACCACAGCTTGCGATATTTTTCAGCAAGGTCTTTACTGCCGACAATCTCAGCCCACCGAGCGGCGCGGTAATAATCGCCTGCCTTGATTGCATCAGCTAAAAATTGACGAGGATCTCCTTTGGTTCTTGCTATCTCCGCATCAATTTCAGCCTGTTTTTTGAGCGCTTCAATCACCTTGATAGCTTCCGGGTTTACTTCTGCTTCGCCAGGCAAAATAATCCTGGCCTGCGGTTTTTCTTCGCCTAAAACAAGACCTTCTCCAGCCAATTTGCCTTTTTCATGGTAGGGAATATCACGCCAGAACGCGCTCTCTGCAGCCGCCTGCTCCGCCTCATCCCATTTTTGCTCTCCAATTTGGCGCAATGCATCGAGTAAAGAAGCCTGAAGCTCTTCCCTTGTCGCCGGGCGGACCCATGTTTCAGCAAGGTCATAGTCGGTTACAGCATCCGGAGCAAAACCTGGTTTTCCCATACGACTGACCACTTGCTGCGCATACTCATTGACCGATGGGTATTGTCCGTTCGGGTCCGCTATGCCATCAGCGTTAAACCTTACATCAGGCGAATAGGGCGGTTCGCCGCGACGCAAGGCATCAACATATCCCTCACCTGCGTACCATGCCCGCGCAACATCCTCGGCGTTACCGTATTTGTCGAACAGTTGCCGGATTTTTCGCGTAGCTACATATTCCTGGTTCTCCGGCGTCATTGGCGCATCCCGGCCGAGCCCGAATTCTTCCGCCCACTCCGGCCAGTTTTCCGGCATGATTTGGAACTTACCCCGCGCGCCGCTGTCAGGATTAACGGCGCCATAATCACCGCCGCTTTCTTGTTCAGCTATAGCCTTAACCAGCGCCTCTACGTTCGGATTGGTTGGTAGCTCATCTGACTTGGTAAAGTCAAATTCATCGAGCGCGCTTTTAACCTTGTCTTCTACAACACCACTTACACCTTTATATACGCCTTTTCCGATGAGCGCAGCCGGAGCCAGCGCCATAGCCGTGCTTCCAATTGTAGTTACCGGCTCTTCATACGCTTGTTTCCAGTAATCAAGGTTAAACACCTTCGGTAACTCTTCGATTGCTGGTCCTATCCCAGTTACGTCACCGGCCACCTGCTTAGCTGCACCTAAAGCACCTTCTTGTTGAAACCTTTCTTGCGCCGCATTGGCTATATCAGCTGCAATAAATGGCGCAACAGCTACCGCAGCACCAGGCGCGCCAGCTAGTGCACCAATCATGAGCGGCGTTTGCGCTACGTCTTTGACAAACTGGCCCTGCGCGGCATTGGCCTGGTACCTTGCTGCTTCAATGTCTGTAAGATCAGCATTGGGGTCGCTGGCAACGGCATCATACCGCTGATTCGCCCGTTGCACCTCATCCCACGCCTGCCTTGCGCCTTCTAAATACCTTGCACCTATGCGCGAAATATCTTTCGCCAGGTTAGTCAAAAAACCAGGCGCAGGTTCTTCCTGCGGTACGTCAATCGGGATTTCAGGAGCAGGGATGGTCGGCGACGGTTGGGGCTGTTTAGGTCCTAAATGTTTGGCGGCAAAACTATCAAGGCTGTCCAACTTGTTTTCATCAGAATATTTACTTGCAAAATCATCAAGAGTAAACACATTATCACCCCTTTTTATTAGGGTATCCACGTCAAGGCAACATCAGGGTCAATCCCCTTGGCTAACAATGCATCACGATTTTGGTTAATCCACTGCCGAGCTGCTTCTGCCCCATACGTTTGAATATGATTATTCAAGGCAACGGCAAAATCGCGCATAACAGGACTCATACCATCATAAGGATTAGTTTGCGTTGGTTGACTATTTGCCGGACCATACTGCTTAACCCCGTTCAAATAATTTTGCGCCTGCACGTACGCAGGATACGTCGGAAGTTTCGTTTCGTCAATATCTTCGCCAGGCAAGGCGTTTCTCATGGCCGCCCTGACTGCTTGTTGGTGGGCATTAATATCCTTTAATGCGAGGCTAATTTGTGTTCTGTCGTACTGTCCGGCGCCAGTATTGGGACTAAAAAATGGCTTATTGTAGTTTCGCCAAGCAACAGAGTCACTGGCATTAGCTGCTGCGTTCTGTCTGTTCACATACGCCTGTGTTTTTTGCGTTTCAAGCCCAGGCGTTTTGTCCATGGTAAACGGTTTCTGGACGCCAAAACTCCCAATAATCTCATTTGTAATGTCAACAAGGTTATTGTTTTCAGTACCGTATTTGGTTCCGGTTTCAACAGCTTTATTAGTGAGCAGCCCAGCTTTATACAATTTATCAACAAGGTCGTTGCCATATTTACGCCTAAGCTCTGCATCCTCAGCTGCGCTAAGAGCGAGATTGTGCTTAACAAGCGCAGCACGGTAGTTTTCTTCGGGCGTCATCATGCCCATCTGCAGGGCTTCCGGTTTCACACCGGCCAGCGAGAACGCCACGGCGTGCTTTCGCATCAGTTCCGGCGTACTAAGCGGCGCATTGTAGGTAATCGGGCTAACGTTGTTTAAGGCGCTGGCAAGGCCATTTTGCGGAGCAGGCAAGTAATCGGCCGCGTTGAACGTGAATTTATTCTTGTCAGAATACTGCGGCGCAAAGTTAATGTCCGGCATCGCTGATTTAATAACCGCAGATTCTGTTCTTTCTTTTATACCTTCGGGTTTTGGTATAGAATTTCTTATATCGTAGTCAGGATTAGCAGAAATACTTCCGAACATGTCACGCTTGGCAGCGGCAATAAGCGGTTCGACAAGAGAATTTTTCTTTTTCATTTCCCTCATCAAATACCCGCGCGACAGCGGCGTATCAATTCCCATGTCATACTGCCATTTACCGATACCGGACGTGATATTGCCAACAAAATCCAAAAGGCCCATTTTATCACCTCCTTATTTACCGAATAATAGGCTACCAATACCTTTTGATTCCCTTTCAGTAGTAGTCTGGCTTGGGTTCTTAACAAGCGACAAATATTGTAAAGCAGTAGATAAATCGTTCTCATCAACACCTTGTTGCCTGAGCCACTCCTTATACGCACGGTCAAGGGCGTCTTGGGAAATGTTCTGCTCGGTCGTGCCCATATTGAAGTAATTGCCGAGCAGATTGCTTTGCTGATTAATACCCTGTAGCTGCCGTTCGCGCTCTTGGTTGTACGCATTGCCGTAAATGTTGGTTGCCATGTTCGCCAACGTTTCGGCAGCCTTGTTAGCCTGCTTCTGCAACGCTTCCTGCCTGGCAGAACCATAATAAAGGCCCCGGACGTTGAACTGCGAATTAACGTTGTCGTTCATTTCCCCCAGGCTCTCCATTACTTTATTTTTCGCCTGATCGTAATACTGGCTAAGATAGGGATTAGAATCCGGACTAAGATACTTGCCGGCAATCGTGTCAGACAAAACCTGATTATTGATTAGCCCACTGTACCCACTCAATGCGCTACTTTGCGTACCTGATAGTCCAGCGCTAAGTTGCCCAGGATATGCTGTTGCCGGTGTATCAAGGTTGTTTTTTACTTTCTGATAAACATAATCAACCTGATCGGCATATTTGCCGCTGTATGGCACAGTTGTCGTGTTCGACGATTTTTTACTGCCGAATAGACCGCTCATTATCTCAACTCCTTTTCAAACAGTCTTGCCGTGGGGTGGTAGTCTTTGAACTTACGAGCGAAAGCCTTTTCCCGGTGAGTAAGGAATTTTATCCACCGGCAGCCGTGCGCTTTAGCATAAGCCTCGACGGCCAGTTTAAAAGGCGTAACGTCCTTGCCGGGCCGGACGTAGCAAAACAGGATATAACACTCATCCTGCACGATGTTGAAACAAATAAACCCGTCCTCGGTTACGATGGACAGGTTATCTCTTAACGATTGTTTTATATGCTCTGGAGTGTAACGGGAACGGGAGCGGCGGAGGAAATCGGAAATCATTTCGTCCATAATATCACCTAGTATTTTATGCAGTATAAAAGCGCTATGTTGCGGGGGCGAGTTTCGGGGCCTCCAAAATTAGAAGTATAATGCGTTACCCACTTTGCAGTAGAAGTTCTTTCTGCTATTACATCTCCACCATCAAATGACTCAACAAATAAATATGGCTGACTTTGATATGGATGATTGTGACTTTTAATCCCATCAGCCTGCCAACTACCAAAAGCACGCCCGCCATCTACACCGCGTCCATCATCCCCGCCACGGATGAATTCACCGCGTAAATCTGGAAGACGAAATGTCGTAGAACCATCACCAGTAGAAAAACAACCCCAATAGTTTGCTGGCCATACTGTATCTGGTACTACTAACCCACGAGCTTGAACATACGCCCATAGACGCGGATATGCGGCGCGTGAAACCAAAGCACCGTTTGCTTTGAGGTAGCCAGGACGACAAATGGGAGAAATCTCAGCAACAATCCTGCCGACAGGTGTACCGTCTCTTACATCATCCACAATCCACGTCACCGTCCCATCAACCACCATATTCCCTACCGTTGGCCAGGTAGGCTCAGTCGTGCCGCTTCTGCCTGCCACAACACACTCCATGCGGGTGTAGCTGGGCGCATTGGGACTGTAGCAAATATCGCCGACGGCATAAGTTTTGTTGGGTTGCCAAGCCGCGGCTGTAATTACATCTGTTAAAGGAACCATTAGTTGTATAAGTTGGTTTAACCTAGTATGAACATCGCTAAACGCATTGCGAGTTGTTTTGTCAACACCCTGAGATAATATTGGCGTCTGCGGCAATGGCTTAATGTCCATCTACACCACTCCTCTTATGTCATAGTAGAGAACATAGCCTGTAATCCGCACAGGCTCGTCTTTTTTGAGTGTCGAAAACTCAACGCAAAAATACCGCCCCGTAATGTCCACGTCTACCCAGGGCGGTTTTGTTACATCCAGGTTCATATTGTACGGCCCATACCATTTGATAGGCTCATCCACGTTGTCAGCCGTCCCGACTTTGACAAGAAGATTGTAAGGTCCCTCACGGCTGACCATAAGCTGAATGCGTTTCAGCCGCTTCAACCTGAACGGCTCGTCAAGGTCGAATAGCTTGCTGGTGATGTTGAATGATAAGTCCGCGCCATCCTTGGAGTTGCCGCCAAAAACATAGACATACCCTTGTGCATCGCCTCCTAAGTTTATCGGCGCGTTTGCAAGATTTGTACTGCTGTCCCATGCGCTGTCGTCGCTGTCCCAAGTGCCTTCATCCGTATCCCAGATAGGGTCGTCTTTGAGGTTGTAGTAACCAAACGCCGTCATAGGCATGTCGCGGATTGACCATGCTTTGGTGTCTGTGTTATAGACAATTGCTTTGTCATGGTATCCGTTAGGGCTGTTGACGCTGACAAACGCAAACCAACACTCCGGAACTTCTTCAACAAAAAATGCCGTGGTCATGTGCGCTTTCGCTGGGTCAAGTATACGGAAAAACTCTTTAGCAATGTCGTCGCCAGCGATTTTAGGCTCAATTAGGTCAAAGCTGTAAATATTGTCCGGGCCAATAAAAATGTGCTCGTCACCTAAGTCCATAATAGCCTTAGGTGCAAGCAACCCTGTGCCGAATATCGCCGGACGCTTATCCCAAATCAGGTCGCCGCCTACATATGAGAGAACTTGAATACTCCGCTCTTTATACGCAACAAGGTAATTACCAAGCGGTACTAATCTTTGCCCCAAGTCAATGCCGTCCGTCAAGTCACCAAAACCGGCCTGCCCGCTGCCGTCAGCGTTATTTTTCCATTTTTGAATATCTCCAAGTTGGGACCAGCGCAATCGCTGTGGGCAGTTGTTGCCGTTTTCAATTGTGTTAAACAAGACAAGGAAATTTTGAAAGAAAACTAAAGACTTAGCCCGTACACTGGTAACCCCACCGACGCAGTCGGTCAGTCCCGGCAAATCAGCGATTGTCGCTGATACACCGTCCCAGTATTTGATAGGGTCAATTCCATTGGTAATGATAAATAGGTCCTGCGCGGTTTCGGTAAATACAGGATTATCTACTGTGCCATTAAGCGGTGTTGCGCCGGTAATATCAACAACATTGTTTGTAACGGGGTTGTAGTAATAAACGCGCTTGGTAGTAACAATCATCAAAAAACTGTCGCCGTTAAACTTGTAGTAGTTGTCAATTGCCATGATTGGCCCATCAAGCTGGGTGGCGATAAATTTCTGCCAGCCTTGGGCTTTTTCGACGTAGCCAACGCCGAACAGAACGTTATTGCCGTCGGACCAGGCGGTGTCAGGAATGAGGTCTTTAGGCAGATATTTGTTTATGCCTTTGTCGGGGTCGAGAATTGTTTTTCTCTGCATGGCAATCACCTACAGCTTATACAAAAAGCATAAAGCATAGTACGGCGGACGGTTTTCGTGGGGTTGGTTACCACCTGTTGAATATATATTAAAAGCAGATGTAGGAGGAGGTAATAATCCATCACTTAAATTAGCACGCTTAAAAGACACCCAAGGGTCAACACCACTTGTTCCCGATGTTGCAATAGTCACTGTATGTGAATGATTTGGCATCTCTGCAACTGTCAAAGTATGGAACGCCTCGCCACCAGTTGCCCCTACTGCATAACTACCACCAGCGCCGGCGATAAAGCGGTCGCGCAGGTCAGGAGGAGTAAATGTTCCTCCTTCTGGATGATTACGTGTTTTGCCATCACAGAGAACCCAACCTACTTCTATGTCACTAACCGAGCCAGACCACATCTTTATATCGCCACGTCGACCACCGGCAATTCGTATCCAGGCTGTGCCATTCCATCTTTCAATGACGTTTAGTTCAACATTGTATCCAGTATAGCCAGCCGGTTTCCCCGTCGGTCTTCCGGCAACGTTCCATGCTGGCAGGATGTTTGAATATAAAGTTTTCCATGTTGCTGACGCCGAATCGTAATATTCATAGGCGGACAGGTCAGTATTATATCCTGTTACTCGGTCAACAAGTTCCGCGCCAGTCGGCCTTGTCGCGGTCGTCCACACCGCTGTTTTAAGCGCAGGCTTTGCGCTCGCCGGGTAGTTGGTTATCTCTTTCAGATTGTCAATAACCTGCTGCTTAAATTCCCGAATTACATCATCACCGAACTTCTTTTTGTCAGTACCCGCAGGTTTGGTTGCATCTATCTGGCTGAACGCCATCAATAATCACTCCTTACATACGAGCTTCCAAAATAGGGCTTGACAGCATTTTCTACCCCGTTTGCCGCCTGCATGTTGATTTGCTTGATGTACTGGTCAACGATATAGGCCCCCTTCTGTCGAAAGTAGTTGCCTTTATCTGTTTCGTCGAAGTAATCGAAGTACTCGGCGACAGCAAGATAGATAAACGCTTCTGGAATCTCTGTCGTGGTAATGTCGCTACTGGAAATGTCGTCTATCAGATCATCCGGCCAGACTTCGCCGAGAATGTTGATTATGCCAGTTGTCGGCACGGGCAAAATATAAATCTTCGTGCCGAGTTCAAGGTAATATTGAGCATCGCCTGTCTGCGTAAAGTCAGGATAATATTGACGTGCAGCGGCGTAGTTTTCGAATTTAGTAAGTACTGTCTTAGTAGCGCCTTTGTCATGTTCAACGACTTTGACGCTTTTAAGCTTCAATGGAACAGTGTCGATAATACCACTTGATACAGGAAGAAAAAGTTCAACAATACCACTTGTAACCGGAACATTGACTAAATACGAATAAAATCTCGGTATATCATGGTCGCGCATAACCGCTTTGCGGGCAGTGTTCATGAACAGAAGCAATAAGTTCCTGTCAACGTCCTGCCGCGCGATGATTTTTTCAGCCTTATCCAGCATTTCTTTGGCGTTCACAATAACACCACCTTATGAAAATTGGGGCGGGTTTTACCCCGCCCCCTTTGTTTTTTTTTAGCGACGGCGTTTCATACTTGTCACCTCCCCTTAATGATAATCAGGGGATTAGCATGGATATAAGCTAATAAAAGCTCCTCATCCATGACTATTCAGCCTTCGCACCGGTCAAAATGGAGATGCAACCGAAGTCTTCGCCGTTGTATTTAGATTTTGCAACACCGTGGATGATGCCGATGGCAAAGCCCTGTTGATTGTCATAGTCGAATGCTTTTTCGCGCCAGTACATTTTCTTGGCGACGGCCTCGACAGCAGCTTGCGCGCCGAGAAACAGCCCATGACCGACATTGGCGCCGGTGGCGCCGGTGGCGGTAATAGGCACCCACGGATGTTCATGGATGATAACGCCGTCCCACATGGCAATAGCACCGGTAAACAGCGGGTTGTTTTTACCGCGTTCGGCTGCGTTAAGAACAGCGTCTTTGTAATTTGCATCAGACTTCAAGTCGCGGATTTGCCACGGATGGAACACGGCAACAAAATGCGGCTCACCGTTAACCATGACCGGGCGTAGCATCGGCTTAGCAAGCTGCGCTTTGCGTTTTGCAAGGGAAATAAGGTCAAGAGTGAGCTTATCATTGTCGGTAATTTGGTTTTCTGCCGTCTTGCCTCCTGCGTACAAGACACGGTTAGCAGACGGGCTAGCAGTAAGCACAGAGAAAAACTTCTTGTCGCGGTACTGCGCCAGCCAGTTTTTGAGTAAGTTCTTGGCGCGGTTCCGCATTTCATACGGCGACTTCTGCTCAGCCAAAAGACCGGCCAGCCGGACGCCATGACGTTTTTGGTCGATAGTAACAGACATGTCATAGAAGACCATGCTTTCTTCGTTGCCTTCTAAGACATTGTCACCATCAACGCCAGTTCCGGTGAGCTGCATGAGTAGCCCAAAAGTAACAGTGTCACCAGGCTCTTTTTCTAGATCGGTATTACGCTGGATAATACTATTTTCGTCTTCACCGATGAATTTTTCAAAATAGCTTTCTTTTAGCGCTTCTACCCAAAGCGCCTTTGACCATATTTTAGGTACCAGCGCGGCTGGCACTTGGGATACTGCCATAGGTTATCATCCTCCCGCAATTTTGTTAGTGAGTTTCAAAAGTTTTTGCTGCTGTGCCGGCGTGAGTTTATCGAAATTCTCAATTAAATCGTCTATACTCTCATATTCCGCAGGCCCGGCACCGCCTTTGATTTGCATAGACCGCGGCATGGCTGCCGCTTGTTCAAGCTTTTGCACTTTTGCCTTACCCTGCTGCAGTCTTTGCGCCTGCGCCTGCTGACCGAGCGCGAAAAGATAAGCAAACTCGGCCGGGTCTGGCATCTGCAGTATGAGCTTGGCAAAATCAGGGTCAGACATCACCCGTTGACGTACGGGCTCAACGACTTCGTCATAATCAGGATACTTTGCCCGCGCATTGGCTTCGGACTGAATGACACGCTGCCGGATTGCCTGCTCTTCCTGCATTTGCTTGATTAGCTGCTGGACCTCACTGACAGGCTTAAGGTACTGCGGCAAAGCGCTTTCAAGTTGCTGGCGCACCAGCGCGGCCAGCGGGTCCTCTTCCTGCTGTTGCTTGGCAGGCTGAGCGACTTTCTCTTGCATCTGCATAAGCTGTTGCTGAAGCATCATCATCTGCTGCTGCAGCATTTTGCGCGCCTCGCGCTCTTCATGCAGGGCCTGCAATGGCACATAGCCCTTGGGCGGCTTGCCTGTCTGCTGCTGTACAGGTTTTTCATCGTCTTCCGGCCAGTCATCATCCTGTTGTGCAGTCTTTTGTTCTTGCTGCTTCGGTTCGCTTTTCGCTGTCTCTGTTTCGAGTTTTACGCCCTCGTCGGCGAGCACTTCTTTGATAATATCTTGGTCAATGCCTTCTACAGTTTCCATCGGGACTGACGCGCCCGCAGCGTTTTTAACTTCACTCATGTTTTACGTCCTCCTCAAGACGAATTATTTGCGCCCTGTGTCGCCGGGCGGCGCGGAATTTAGGCATAAAAAAAGCAACGTCGTTTAACGTTGCTGATTAGCTATTTTTTGCCTTTGACAGTTGCAAACGGCATCACAATGCCAACCACCTCACCGGCCTGGACAGTCACTAACTTAGCATTGCGGATGGCCATGACTTTGTTTGCGCCTTTTCTGACCACCTGCGGCACAATCGTTATATGCTCGTGGTCAGAGTACACAATACCATCATCTGGCGCGTCTATAACAATCTGCTCAGTCGGCTGATAAAACACATGTGTTTCTAAAACTCTGCACTCCTGCATCGCATCACCCCCTTTTACAGCGCCGCTCGCATTGCTTCAATTGCCGCGCTCTGCGGCACTATCCCCGGCTGCCCAGGCTGCCCCGGCGGAGGCGCACCGCTTTGTTTCATTGCCACAGCTTGCGCCGCTGCGCGCTGCTGCTCAAGCCAGCGCTGTTTGAGCTCTTCCTTGTTATCGAAATCGCTGGCATCAATAATCATGTCAACCGGTATTGCCCCGGGCGGCAATAACTTCGCCAGTTCTAAGAGTGCATAGAACTGCGCAATCCGCTGCGTCGGCGTAGCCGGCACGTCGTCAATGACAATATCAAATTCGCCGACGGACAAGTCGTTAAGCGTACGGTATATTGCGTTACCCATCCAGTCGTAGCCAGCCAGCTGCCGCTGATTAATCGTGACGAATTCATCTTTGCCAGATTCGCCGATGATGCGGAACGTCTTTTCCTCGGTATAGTACTGCGGGATAATGCCAGGAGCACCTTCGCTGCCCCAGAGCAGGTACAATACCATCTCTTTAGTTGCCCGCAGGTTGTCAAACAGCCCGGCCACCTGCGTCACGGCTGTGCGCTGGCGCAGCTCTATCGCCCTGCCGCTCGTGCCGGACGGTATTTCCTGCCCAAGCATAGCCTCGTTTATACCGCTTATTTGCCTGAAATCCGCGTCGCCTAATTGTTCAAACTCGGCAAATGTCGTCGGCACAGACGTGCTATCGAACGGCTTTGGCGGGTCTGTGTCGTACTCAACCACTACACCGGGCGTACTGCCGCTTTCTAATAGCTTTTTCTTGGTATCTTCTTGCCCGCGTCTTAACAGCCATCCACGGTTGGCCATCGTGTTGATAAGATGTAGGAGCTGACTTCTGCGCTTGTTTTGTTCGCGCTGTATGTCCTGCAAGTCCCGCACGACACCAGCCGGAATTTCTCCCTCTTCGCCGACATAGTAGGCAAAGTACGGCGCAAACGGAAACCGTCCATGCTGGTACGGCGACGGCACGTCCTCCAGCTCAACATCGCCAATGATTGCACTGCAGCGAATTTCCGTCTGCGGCACGCGAAACTTATGCGTCACCATCATGCCCGGCAGCAGCTCGTCTTTCGTGACAATCTGCCCGGGTCCAATGACGTAGTACTCTTTCATTGTATGCCGCTTGTACCATATTTCAACCAGGCGGCATTTCTTCTTCTCGCGCGAGTACCAGAGCGGCTCTAAATCCTCGTCGCATTCTTCCTCTTCGTCGCGGTCGTACCGCTCGGCAAACGCTTCAATCTCGTCGGCAAACTCAGGGTATGTGCGTTTGAGGTCATCCTTTGACACCCATTTGGCGCGGCAAATATACTCCGCGTCTGACAGGTCCGGCTCGCGGCTTTCTGGATCGACATAAATATCGAAAGGACTAACGCGCTTAATCACCGCCTTGCCATCCAATGCGTGATAGTCGAATTCGTAGCCGACCTCAAACCAGCCAACGCCGCCGATGATGCCGTCAAGAAACACGCGGCTTTCCTCGCGATTATACCGGCAACTATCCATGATATATTTCGTGATGCCTTTTCTTACTTTACATAAGTCAATGTCATCTGCCGTGCGCGGTTTGAAATCCGGCTCGTAGCGGTTTAATCGCTGGTAGCCGGAGATGAGATTGATGAGCGGCCTAATGCGGTTGATCGTGATTGCTGGCCGCTTCTGCTTTTTGAGCGCCTGCAGGTCAGCGTCTTCCCACTGCTTGCCAAAGTAAAACTCATAATCTTTTCGCGCCGCCTGCCGCCACGTCCGGCTTTTCTCAATCGCCGCACGAAACATATTCCGTTTGCGCACTAGCTCAGGCGGTAAGTCTGTTGTTCTCGTCACTATGTCACCTCCCTACACAGACATGTAGCTGGTAGTTTTCTCCTCATCATCCCACGCCCAGGCGTCACGTTTTCTTTGTTTTTCCTTCGGCGGCGCCCACGGACGTGACATAAGACCGTATCGCAAAGCATCATACGCATGGTCCTCTTGGGTCGTATCCACGTCCTCCGGCCGGTGTGCATCATAACACAACGCCGGCAGGGTGCGAATGAGATTAGTGCACGTATTAAACACCTTTAACCCTGGCCGCTCCGGTCCCCAGCCACGCAGGCGCAGATGCACCTGCATTTTACCTTGTAGACGGTCATTGTCAGCCGGTTTCCAAAAAACGCCTTCGCTGGCAAACGTCTCGGCAATGCTCGGACCATCGTGCCCGGTCTTGGCCCAGCAGGCCGGATCGGCGACACCGTAGGCGATTTTTTCGCCACTTAACTGGGTTTCGAGTTTTACGCCCTCGTCGGCGATAAAATTCTTCCAGTCTTCCGCAGCTTTAACTTTCTGTGCTACTTCGCGGGCCGTCTCTTGCGTGCCGACGTCCACGCAGCCTGGTTTAAGGCCGTATAGCTCGCGGTAGACATAGATAACACCATTATAGTCAACTGCAAACCACAGTATGCAGTATGGTTTTGAGAAACCCCAGTCCATCGCTCGGAAGCGCAGCCAGCCAGCAGGAATTGCAAACGGCTCTACAACGTGAACATCCCGCCGCCACTCACTGAATACCTGGCCCGCGAAAGCGTCCCAGTCGCCTAAGAGAAGAGCCTTCCGCTCAGCTTCAGGAAGGCTCTCTAACCGCTTAAGGTATAGCGGGTCTGCTCTCAGCAGTATGGGATTGTCGAACACGCGCGCCGGCACAAAACAGCGCGTCAAGCCAGTCACCGGGTCAACATATGTTTTGCCAGGCGGCGCGACGTCAATAAAGCGCGCCTTCACCCAGTGGTGCCCAGGTCCGCCAGGATTGGACGCCGCACGCACATAACAGCGTAGCGCCGGGTCGCTCGTCCGACACCGGGACAACAGGTACAGGTACTGCCGCTCATCAAAGTGCGTGAGCTCATCAAAAGCAATATACTGATACTCATGCCCCTGATAGCGAAGCTCGTCGCCAACATTTTCAAGATACCTGAAGCGAATAATCGCGCCACTCGGGAACTTCCACTCTTTCTGCTGCTCACGCCACACTCCACCGGCAGCCGGGTAGTACAGCCGCGAACGGTCGATGAGCTCGCTGGCTTCTGTGAGTGTCCGGCGAAAGATGACGGCGCGGTAGCGCGGGTGTGCAACTTGGCGCAGGGCCTCGATGACAAGCGCATCGCTGTTATGTGTAGGCACCATTGCCCGCCCGGCTAGGTATAAATGCGACTGAGAATCCACTGCAATGCAACGCATGGGAACCGGTTCGATCGGGTCACACGACACAACATACCGAAATCGCGTCGTACGTCGAGTCGCTATGCGCTGCAGCCGAAGTTTGCGCTCTAGCCGAAATACTGGTTCGGATGCCATCCATTTCATTGTCCACTTTGGCCCATGATCTATGCCGTTTAATTTTGCGCGCCCCTCGCGCACACGAACTTTCCATCCGAGGGACCGCACCAACTCTTCCATACCACACCGTATAGCCGGAGACGTTGTTGTAAATTCGGCAGCGCCCGAATTACGCGCCACCGTGCCGTCCGTGTCCATGAGTCCCTGTAACAAAGCAAGGCGCTGCTCCCGAGAAGCACGCAGGTATTGTACGGGAATATGCTTATCACCCAGGACTCCTAATGACCGCAGAATAGACGATAAGCCATGAATGCCATAATCAATATCGTCACTATGGTAACGTACAACCTCAAAACCAGCACGTAGGTATGCCGCTGCAATTTCAGGGTCAGCTGTAGTAATACGCCCGGCATGCGTATGCCCATCTCCCAACCAGCACCCCAGTAAATAAGGGTCAAGAGGCAAATCTACATGCGGTAACTCCAGCGCCATCGCCACCGGAATGGCATGATTGCGTCTCCCGTGTTGCGTCAAAAGTGTCTGAGCAATTTCTCGCGTACTACGTACGGAGCCAGACGGTGCCGGCATGACAGGCGGCGGACAAGCACGATTTCGCGCGGTAATCACCTCAACAAAACGCTGCGACTTGTTGCCTTTGGCACGACTCGGTCGCTTTGCACGACGCCGAGCCCGCCATACCGGGTCGCGCCGCGTCAACGCGGCAAGCTCTTTGGCGTCATAAGTAAGCCATAAATGGTCTCCACATGCATCAATTGATACGCCATCGTCGAAAGTCAAGCGGTATGCCTCATCAGGCGTCTGTACGGGGAACACCGCGACAACGCGACATACTCGTCCGCTCTCGTCGAACAGCTCATCACCAACTTGCACGTCACCCATTGTCGTCCATCCGTGCGGCGTAGGCAACGGTGTGTCAAGTGGCAGCATTTTACCTCCACCAGCGGCACCTCCGTATAGCACTTCGAACTCAGTGCGACGCAAAAAGTCCGTCTGCGGCCCCGGGTTCGGCTGCCAGAGTATCCTATTCGCTACCTTCCCCACGCGGAACCTCTCCTAAATCAGCAGCAGGCAACACTACTACGCCGATCGGGCCGCCGTCGGGACCAGTTATTTCTTGCTCGACTTTATCGCGCCACAGCTTCGGCTGCCGGTTTTTCAGCCAGAAGATGCAGGCTGTAGTATCAGGCGGATAATGCTCAATGTATGGCACCTGGATTACTTCACCCTCATACTGCATTATTTTTACTGCTTCATGACTATAACCAAGCGCCCTATGATATAGACTTTTGGCGACTTTCGCGTCAGCTTCTTCTTTACCTTCTTTTAGGGACTGTAAAAAATCGGGATGCTTTTGCTTCCAGTTGTTCAACGTCTTTTCATTTACCCCGAAAAAATCCGCTATTTCCTTGTCTGTGGCACCCAAGAGACACAGCTTGTATGCCTGTTCTGCGTATTCTGCCTTGTACTCGGTCGGCCTACCTCTACCCCTAGCCACACTATCACCTCCCGGCTGACTATATATGCCGATATAACACGAAAGCCGCCCTTCCGGACGGCTCGCGATATATAAAAGACTATTTTACTTGATGCTATTATACCACAGCTATTGGGCAAAAAGTCGACGACTTTTTAAAAGTTGCAACGAACAAGTTTTCGATAAAAATAGGACTTAAGTCCTATTGTATGTATCGCGAAATCGTGATATGCTTTAATCAGAAACAGGGCAGAAGCCCAGAGCCCGCAGGCCCGGTAAGGGGTCGGGGCGAAAGGGGAAGGGAAAATGGATTTGAAAGAGCAAACTCTGAGAAAAGCGGTACATCGTTATCTTATCGCGGCCACGCAGTACATGCGCGCGCTGGCGAGGTACAAAAATATCCTCGCGGCCCGCGACAGGGCGGACTTGGAACGAGACAGGTTGCTAGAGGTTGGAAAAATATACTTCGCAGAACATCCGGAAGTAAGACTCCATATTGAGTTTGTGGAGTCTGGGGAATACACTCAAAAAAGCGTCGATACAGTCGTTGAAAATTTAATTGTTAAATATATTTGGGACACCGACGAGGTATTCCAGCTTAACTCGCCCCGCTGTCTTGAGCGTGTCGAAGAAGTGTTGTATAAATTCACAAGCGATTTTAAGTTCTAATCAATAAGGAGGATAAAAAATGACTGTTAGAACGCGGTTTATAACAAGACGATTGTGGGATCACATTGACCCCGAAATAGCTAAAAAAGTTAGAGATGTTTTAATCGACGAGGTAATTTTTGATAATTATCTCAGTAACATCGAAAACGAATTGCGAATCAGGGGCTACCACTTACTAGCCGACGATTTATTAAATAATGTCGAGACCATAGGCCCCGGCGAACCCACTCCATGTGCGGAGTGCGGAAAATATGTTTTATACGGCCGCGTTTACAAAGGTAAGGTGTATCACGTCTGGTGCGCTCCATTTTAAACACTTCCGCCCGCCCGGCGGCGGTAGAAATAGTCGGGCATTAGGACATAAAAAGGAGGCATATACAAATGGAAAGAATAATAATTGATAATGCTGGTGGCATCACTCTACAACTGCCCAATTGGGCACACTTCTATGACCACCAAGAAGGAAATGGCATAGAAGAATGTGCCAGCGCAATTGTTGATTTTGTAAAAACAAGTTCGGTCGCAAACTGGGACGGCCACGATGAAGAAGTGGCCGAAAGAGAACCGGAAAATAGTGATTTTGTAGTCACCATTGACGAGCTTGCCAATCTAGCAAGCTACGAAGAAGAAGAATTTGAATTGTGGCTTGACCAAACAGGGGACAATACCTTGCGTGAGTTATGCATCAATATTCGCCGCCTTATAGGCGCGGACAAATAGACGGGCAAGAGGAGGAATGTTTTTGACCAATATCCTAAAAGAAGTTCTCACAGTCCCCGAAGCAGCAGAGCTTTGGGGACTGGACCCGAGTACAATAAAAAAAGCCATATTGGGGCAGCGCGGTTACCCGCCGCGCTTTGCTCCAGATGAAGTCCGCAAAAGCGCGGGGACGTGGCTTGTTACACGGGCCGCAATGAAGCGGGTGTACGGCCCGCAACCAAAAACTGGCGAATAGGGTGATAGTTATAACTGAGGATTGGGTCTTGGGTTTTACTTGGGGAGTTGGTACAATATCTAGCCACCGCCTTTTTATCAGGTATCACGACGTAGAACTTCTTGCTGAGATCGCAGAAGTTCTACGGACAAAGGCAAAACCGTACCATCCGACAGAAGGAAAAACAGCTTTACGTTTTTCGCTTAAACACCCATTTGCCCAGAGGTTGATGTCGCTTGGATGGTCAGGTAGGCTAGATAAAGAGCGTAAATATCCTAGAGGACTATTTGACGAAATTGAGTTTATCCGAGGTTATTGTCACACAAAAGCAACGCTTGATGTTGTTAGGCCCAAAGGGGTACCAACTCCACGCTTGCGAATTTATGGCAGTCTTGACATTGTCACCAAGATTGACAATTTCTTGGCTGCAAGGTTTGGGTTGAAACCTAAAAAACCCCAGCTATGCAATGGGGAGAGTGGCACGTGTTATGCAATCTATTATCAGTCTAAGCGCGATGTTCCCCAAATTGTAGAGTTGCTGCAAATTACAAAGGCCGGGACAAATAGTCCCAGCCTTATTTTTTCACTCCGAAACTTTCAACAGCCCCACCTGGCAGCACACCATAGCTGCGTAGGTAATTATGTCTTCGCGCCAATAGTAGTATGTACTACGATCAATATGCATCTCCTGGCACGTCTTTACAATCGTCTCATTGCGTATGTATCGCCGCTCCATCAGCTCCCCCATTGGCGTACCGGCGAACCGCTGGCGGGTAGCAGCCACAACTTTGAGCCAGTCCTCCGGCCGGCGGATAGTCTCACCGTCTACCTCCACCCGCTGGATCGGGTCAACTAACCCGATTGCCTTGTTGGCAGTCGGGTCACTAATGTAGCAGTGGCCCACACCGCCTGTTTTTTCCGTGCCGGCATGTCCATACAGCATTTGCTCCCGAGCCTCGCGCACCGCCCGTGCTATTTTGTCGTGCAGGTAAAAATACCGTTCAATGCGCTTAAAAACACTGCCATCAAGTATGGCCACTCTCCCACCCCCAAATAGGCGTAGGGCGGACTAACCGCCCTGTTTAATCCCCCAAGCACAGCATCTAGGTCGTCTTAGAAACGTGGCAACTCATCCCACGCCACACCGTCCAGCAGGCGGCCGGCTTGTTTTTTGCCCAAGCGGATAAAATACGTTCCGTGTTCA
Organism: Thermosinus carboxydivorans Nor1; assembly: GCF_000169155.1. Taxonomy (NCBI): domain Bacteria; kingdom Bacillati; phylum Bacillota; class Negativicutes; order Selenomonadales; family Sporomusaceae; genus Thermosinus; species Thermosinus carboxydivorans. The sequence goes on along the minus strand of NZ_AAWL01000009.1, from coordinate 78,548 downwards.
TGCCTCAGTGTCGGTGGATGCCCGTTCCAGATCTCATCGTCTGGCGGACACGCCTCCCGCCACTCACCCCACTGTTTAAACAGGAACGGCACGCCCGCCGCATTGCACTGGTCACGCAAACTACGCACCCAATCCGGGTGCATCGGCCGGGCGTTAGGGCCTGTTTCTCCGCCGCAGATGACCCAGTTCAGGTGTTCTTTTCTGATCACAACCTCCATGGCTCGCCCTCGACCGCCATAATTATAAAACGCGGTCTTGGTCTTTGGTTGCAAATAATCATACAGATCCACCGGTCCCAACAAAGGCTCGCATGAAACAAACCTCACCGCCGCCGGTATCTGGAGCAGTATCGGTATGCGCTCGTCGGCAGCCTGCTGGTTTTCTGCAGTGACGCCGAGCCAGACATTGGGTAGAGGCCAGGGTTTTTTGCAACCAGGATAATCACTGTACGTTGTTCTATTCCATACTTCATTCGCGGCGTCTGGTCTGCCTAGTAGTTCTTTCATCCGTTGTGGACGTTTTGTTAGGACGATGTATGTGTGCCCAGGAGTATCAGCCATTACAGCAAAAATTTCATATACTATGTTGTCAGGTACGTCGGCATGAAAAAGATCGCCCATACTGCAAACAAAATACCTTTGTGGTTTAGCAAAACGCAAAGGCTCATTAAATCTGTCCCCATGTATGGTCACTCGAAACGGCTCCTCCGCCGGATACCCACACCGCCCGGCCAGGCGCCGGGCCATGTGCTCAGCGTAGCAATTCTGGCAACCGGGGCTAATCTTTGTGCAGCCTGTGACCGGGTTCCATACCCGCTCGGCCCACTCTATCTTTGTCGTTGCCATTATCTCCCCTCCAATGGATAAATCAAAATTTCAATCCTCGGATTAACCTTGTCCACCGCAAAATCCATCGCCCGCGGCAGCACCCATTTATCGTTGTCGTAGAGTATGCCTTCCAGCGTGTCTAAGAGCAGCTTCTCTTGATTGTGTACGTCTCGGGTGCGATAATCCGGCCAGTATGTCCAATACTCCATGACCAATTTTTGTCTTTTAGAAAACCGCCACCCTTGTTTTGCGGCCGCTGCTTTTGCTATGTACTGAGCTTTTTCTTGCCACGCTTTACCGATCGGCGTTAAAACGCGCCGGTGGATGCTGACGTTTCTATAGCAGTGGTTGACACTTGGGACTATCGGGAGCGTTAACTTCAGCATTGTCAATCCCCCAGATTTGACATGTTTTTACCCTTCCCACTCGTCCTTGAGATCGTTAATAATCCTTGCCGCTTCTTGCTTTGTCAGTTCCTCGCTTAAATAATCCTCGCAATCATATCCCAGCCGCTCACATAGGATTTTTATGTACTCAATCTGCGCTTGCGTCGCACGATTAAACATTCATCTCGCCCTCCCATCATTTCAACATCCTCCCCACCAACCAATTGCATAAAGCAGCGCCAGCAGCGCCAATATCACGGCTGTCACGTCAATCACGACCGCCATCTCCCCTCTTCGCGGCATCAAAACAGGTCTTTCATCATCGCGTACGGACACTTGTCTGGCAACAACACCTTTTCAATCGGCTTCATAACCCCATCGGCGTCGGGTGGTTCAACATAAACCTCAGCGCCGATGAGCTTACAATAAACATATGACCTTGGCGTCCACCCACCACCTGATTGAAAATAGTCTTTATAACCACAATGAGGATAACTGAAACAATGTTTTCCTTGCGGAAAAGGATTGGGCATATAATCACCGCACATAGCCGTCACCTCAAAATGGTATCTCTTCATCTGGCGGCAACTCTTGCCCCATTGCACCGAACGGATCCTCCTGATGCGGCTGCGCCTGTTTCTTTTGCTCCAGAAACTCAACGTGTAGCGCAACCACTTCCGTCACCCACCGCTTGGCCCCGTCTTTCTCATAACTCCGCACCTGCAACCGCCCTTCCACCAAAATCCGCTGCCCCTTGGCAAGGTAATTGCCAACCGTCTCGGCCAGTTTGTCCCACGCGACAATCGGAATAAAGTCTGCCTGCTGTTGGCCCTGGCCAACGTAGCGGTTTACGGCGAGGTTAAACGATGCCACCGCCTTGCCGCTCTGCGTGTACCGTACATCCGGGTCCTGGGCCAGGCGGCCGACCAGGATTGCTTTATTCATCGTAGTACCCCCTCGCCTTGTTTTTCTCGTACACATGCCGCCGTAGTTTGTCTCGCTCCTCGTCATTGTAGCCAAGACACGCCAACATTGTCTCGCAACTAACCTGGATGTCAACAAGTTCTCTAGCCAGAACGATATTAGTGTTTTTATCGGCGTTTTTTTCTTTTGAGCTAAGCAACAATTCGAAGTGCGCTTCTGCAACCTCACTCAGTATGTGATTAAATTGTTCGATTGGAGAGTTTTTGATAAACTTTGTCGCCGGTTTAAGCATTTTCATCCTCCGCTATTCTCCTGTGTTCCTCAAGCATTGCCAGCATAATCAGGCAGTAGACAATCATGTCTTGCAATCGCTCCTCGGCCTCGGCAACATCAATTCCCTTGCCCAGGGCCACCCAGTGCTTGTCCGCTAGTATGTATGCAACGTCAAACATTGCCGGCGGTAACGCGCTGCCGAACTTCCTAAGCGCCGTCTGGCGAAAGTTCCAGAACACATCGTTTTCTGCGCCATAGGCTCCGTTTTTGTATTCGAACAACGATTTAACTTCGTTCAGTTTGTTAAGGATATATCGCACCAAGTATTCACGACTATGCATTTCCCGCACCCCTTTTTCTTAGTCGCCCGCCTATTCCATGGAGAGCGGGCAGTTCGTTTCGTTGACGAAAATTAAACACCACGTCCCGGCAGCACCCCAGTTCAGCAGCGATTTTTGCATCTGAGTACCCTTCGGCATACAGCTCAAGCAGCTTGTCCTCGTCGTACTTCCTTTTTCTGGGGTTAGGCGGTAGGCCATTTTTCTTTCGCCACCACAAGATGCTGCTCGCAGAATAGTTCAATGCTCGACCTATTTCTTGGTCGCTTTTGCCCAGCGCGATACAATCCCATGGCTTTCGCCTCTTTTTCATGCGTCATCGTCAACCACCCCTACTGAACGCAGCTTCCGCCGCAGATGAATATTTTCACACTCGAGCGCGATATTCTCGCGACGCAGCTCCTCGTTTTCGGTTAACAGGTCACTTCTGCCCGCCGCCGCGCACAGACCGGCGATAAACAGGCCGACAAGTGCGCCGACCACCATGCCCCAAAAGAATGTGTCCATTATGACACCCCCGCGTAATATAGCTTTTCAATGCGCTTATTAACGAGCCCAATCAGCTTGCGGCATTTTTCTCGATCCTGCCTGCCTTCGACCGCGTCCTCCGCCAGTTTCTGCCGCAACCTCTGGAGCGCTTCGATTTTCACCCTGTTTTTGTTGGCTTCTAACCACTTCATCAATCGTTTCCCCCTCGAAAGTCAGTTTTTCGCCGATAAACCTTAGAGGGATTTTTATCCGCCGCCCATCGCGGTTTTTGTCAAGTACAAGGAAGTAGTTATAGCTTTGCAAGAAACTTAGGCTTTCGTCCGGTGTCATCTCGCGCAGGCAGGCGAATAAATCACACTCGTTTTTCATGCCGCGCGCGCCTTCCAGTTTTTCGTCTTCGGTTATTTGCGCCAGCATGATGACAGTTATTTGCAGTTCCTGGGCCAATGTTTTCAACCGTTTGGCAATCTGCTTATACACTTGCCACTCTTGCAATTTCGGGTCCGACGTGTCCATCCGGCCGACATAATCGACAACAAGCACTTTCATGCCGGTTCTCGACTTAAAACGCCGGGCAGTGCTGACAAGCGTAGTAAGCGTCAAGTCTGGGATAGTCGTGCTGTAAAAGCCGGAATTATTCATTTTGTCCAGGGCCCGCACAACGGAAAGGCTTTCTTCATCCGTGAGCTGGCCGCTTGCAATTTTGGTGTGCGTAAGCTCCGGCTCCGGCGTCAACATCGCCATCCACCGACAGTCCATCTGTTCTTCTGACATCTCAGTGTTTATGTATAGCGCCGGCTGCTTTTGCTGGATTGCTATATCGCGCATCAAATTCATCGCGAACGCCGTCTTGCCTTTTCCCGTTTGTGCAGCGATGATTATCAGCTGGCCAGGCAAAAAACCTCCGTTAGTCGCGTAGTTGAGCCGGACATAACTTGTACAAATGCCGCCGTTTGACCGTTTTTCCAGGCGCTTAGACAGCGTCTCAAACATCCGCCTGGCATGGTCTTGGGGCGTTAATATTTTTATCTCGCTTGTCTGCATCGTGATTGCATACAACTCGCCTTCGACGTCTTTCAGGATATCTTCAGGCTCGTCTTTCTGCTGAATTCGCTTAAGAGTCTTTTGTGCAAGATCAGCCAGGCGGCGGGCACGATATAGGTCAGCCAGTTTGTTGACGCAGTACTCAAACGTCGCGCTGCTAAAAAACGCGTCTTTTAACGTCATCCAGCTTACGCCGCGGCCTTTGGCAATATCTTTAATCTCTTCGTAAACCGTTATGGCGTCGATGTGCTTGCCGGCCGAATACATGGCTTGGACATGGTCAAACACTGTGCGATGAAAAGGCTCGGCAAAGTATTCTTTTTTGACCAGCGCCATACCGGAGTCCAGACACTCGTTGTCGTTCAGCATGGCGGCCAACACCTGGGCTTCAAGCTCTAAATCAACGCTCATAACAGCGGCAAATCCTCCCCAATAGCGCGTGGTTTGTATGGCCTGGCCGGGTTCACCTCGGGCATATATTCATCCTCCCAGCCTTTTGCATTCAGCCAAGTGGCGGGGTACGGGATAAACCTTCCGCCGTCTTTCAACCAGTCATGGCATGCCACGGCTTTTTCCAGGCCGGCAATTATTTCCGCGAACAAAGCCTCGTCAGGACGCAACCTAACCCAAACCTTCTCTGCTTGTCCCTTGTTCTTTTTTTTGGGATAAAGCTGCCAGAACTGATCAAACAGAGCTTCTTGTTTTTTACTGCTAAACGGCGGTCTCCGGCTTGTCAGTCAATGGAGTCTTGGCCCGCTGCTCGCCTGATGTAGCAGTCACCTTTTCGGCCTCTACGCTTCCATCAGGGTCTTGGCCCGCTGCTCGTCCATCGACTTGTTGCACTCGCTCGCACTCGCCGCTTTGCGCGAGTGTATATATATTATTTATTTGGTTAGGTACGGTATGGTTAGGTACGGTAGCCCCTGCACATGCTGATGTTGTGCATTGCACGTGCAACGCACATGCTTTATTTTTAATAGCAACATCATCTGCACGCGCCTTTCTCATGCGTTCGGCGTTGGCCCGTCGCTTCTCAATTAGCCTACCGGCATAATCTTGCCAGTCATGAATAAATAATCTATCGCCATCTTTATCAAGCCATCCAGCATGTATTGCTGCATTTACGAATGTATTTGGGTCATCGCGCCAGCCAGCACCGTAAGCAATAACTTTAGCTGGTAGTCCTGTGAGTTCTCCTGTTGGAGCATTATCTAATGCCCATGTCCATAGGCGAATCATATGAGCGGCCGCATATGTCTCGTCCAAGTCTAACTCTGCGGCGAGCAATAGTGTCTTGCGGTGAGTCCAAATAGCCTGATGTAACTCTATCCATGCCAAAATTCCACCTCCCCGCCATGCATAAGATGCATATTTTTTGCATATACTACGTATCAGGGATACTCTTGTCATTTTTGCGAGGTAAAAATGGAGACCGCCCGCCGACTTGAACGGCGGCACTCCGGCGTCTGCCAGCCGGCGTTTTGCCCCGTAAACTAGCGGCCATACCGGCAGCAGGCCGGGGCTACCGGCCCGCCGCTTTAAAGTTCAGTGCTTACCCTTCTGTGCCGGTACGCTTAAACAAACTAAGCTGCCGATGCTGCTCCATAGCCGTCTCAGTTTTTCGTAAATCTTCCTGCCACAGTCCGTGCCGACGGATAATCGAATGGAACTCCTCAACATCGTGCGGCAGTATTTTGTACACCGGGTTTCCGCTATCATCTTCATCAACAAAACAATGGGTTAGCTCATGGTCAACAAGTGCTCTTCTTTGCTGTGGGGTCATGGCGAAAAACATTATCTGATTTATGGTAATTATGAAGTCGTAGCCCGCGAGGTGCTTAATCTTGTCATTGAGTTTCTCAGCTTTTCCAAGTATCGTTTTGCCCTTGCTTTCCCAATCACCGGTTCGGAATAGATACTTGATTTTAGCCTGGCAAAGGTTAGGATGATGATCTTCAATTAACTCTTTAGCAATTACCTCAACTTCCGGAGCATCAAAATACTCAGCGGACATAAATTTACTCCTCTCCTTCATTCCGTTATATTTATCAAGGCCAGGGCCGCTGCCGCCTGCAGCGACTCCTACTTTCTCACCTTTCGGCGCTTAGGAGCGGGCCGTTGCTGCGGCCCTGTGGAGCTCGACCGCAGCCGCTCACCCGGCGGAAGGGTTCACCCCGGCGTCTGTCCGCCTGCCTGGCCTGATATGATGTTTGGCGGGACCGCTCTCTTCCCAGTAGGAACCGGGACTCATCGAGCGGCCGGCCGTATTACTACCGCCCCGCCGCCTCGGGATTTTTAGTCCCTGCGACCGCCCCTCCCTCAACGCCTGCTTGCAAGTTTATGTGCTTCGGCTCCCTTCCACCACTTCTTTGACCTAGCACAACTGCAAGTCGCCGCCTGCCGCGAACGGGACAGTAGTGTGTTATGCTGGTTGCTCCTGAGTTGCTCGGAACTGCTCAAGGTATTCAATCAGGTCGCTAGCTTGTTGCTTAGTCAATTGCTTAGAACTTTCTACCTGGTATCTTTGCTGTAACAGTTCTTTCATCGCTTGGTCAGACACGCCCATTTCCTTGGCCATTGCGTAGAGTTTCTTGAGCTGGGCCTCGGTGGCTGGTCCGTTCTGAGTAGCCGGTCTAGGTTGTTCCTGTCTTGGTTTTTCCTGCTCGAAGTCCATATCCTCAAGGTCTTGGGTAAAGATTTCCGACAAGCTTGCTACAGTCAACACCGCATCGATCTGCGCACGTTTTTTCGCCATCTTGAGAACGGTATTGGCGAGCGTGTATGGGTCCTGTTGTCGGCCAGAGGTATATCTTTTTTCCCGCGTGTTGGCGTGCCCGACCCCTTCGGTGATTTTTAAACCTTGCCGCAGTATCGTGCATTTTACGGTAAAAGCGAAGAACCCGGTGTCATAGTCCTGGACCTTCTCGACGACTTCATACTCGCTTGTTAGTCCCATAAGCATCAAAATTTTTTCCGCTCCAGGTTTTAGCAGGGTAGGCTTACTGCCAGTGCCTGGGATAACACCAAAGTCATGATCTTTTTTCAAAGTTTTTTGTACAAGTGCCTGAAACTGGGCTATTTTCTGCATTGTCGCCTGCACTTGTTGCAAGTTAACGCTTTCAATTATTGATATTGCAGCGTTGTTATACTCAACAATATTGCTCATTTAATATCTAACCTCCGCTTTTGTTCGAGGTGCACTCCAGGGATATCGGCCCCGGATTTTAGCGCCTGCAGGATATTTTTTTTGTCAGGTTCTCTGGTTTCAGGAATGATACGAAAATATTGTGGCGGCAGCTTCGTTTCGTCATCAATGACCACAGTCGGTGGATTTAACAGATTTTCATTGTTCCGATCGGCGTCTTTACTGCATCCTTGGCCATGCTTTCCAGGTGAGCTTGGTAGTATGTTTTAAGCCTTTCAATGCTGCCGTCAATGCGCTTGAGTTTTTTGGTCAGTCGCTCAATCTCGGCTTTGAGTCCGTTGCGTTCCTTCTCGAGCTCTCGAAAAAGACCTATCCCATTTTGGACCTTAGTTTCTAATGCCGCCTCGATGGCCTGCAATGTGTCTTCCAGCATATCAAGGTCAACATCTTCGTCATACACCATCGACAGTACAGCATTGAAATTGTTATCAAGCTCATATAGCGTATTCATTTATTATCACCATCCCAAAACTCAGCGCCCAAATATCGTGCTAAGCAGTAAGTATCACAATAATAGTTGTCATCAAGAAACACAAAGCTGTCAGTATCGTAGAGCGTTTTACAACAAAATGAACAATTTGCAACTATTTCCGGCTCCCTGGCCTGCGGGTCCGGCAGGCCCTGCGCAAACCTGTCTAAGCAGACTGACATACCCCTTGTCCCCCTTTTGCTCTCGCTAATTCCCGCGCAAACCTGGCAACACCCAGGCCGTGCAGCGTCCCAATCTTAGCAAACGTTCTTTCCACGTCGGCCAACTCGTCCACCGAAAAATTTTTAAGATGCTCAATGTAGCGCGTTTTTGCATCATTGTAACCCCGCTGCTCAAGCGCCATTGCTATGATTAAGCGTGTATGATATTTGCAAGTCAGTGGGGCTTTGTTTGTGCTTAAATACATTTGACTTTACGCCCCTTCCGGTTTACAATTTTAATAGGGATTGTAATTAGTTACCGTCTGCTATTGCAGGCGGTTTTTTCTTTTAGGTAAGCAAGCATTTCGCGTACTTTTTTTGTGTCTTGAAACTGCGGCAACCTCTCTGCAAGCATAAGGACCTCAATCGCCATGATGTACCGCCGAAGCTGACTAAGCAGCTGGCATATACTGACGTACTTGTCCCGATTTTCTGGGCGATAAATACCGTCGCATGCCTCGCACACAATGTTTGCTATCTCCGGCAGCAGCTTTTCAATCCCGGCTAAGCTACTGATGAGCTTTATGCCGACTGTTTGCGGACTTACATTTTCAAATTGCAGGCCCGCATATTGCCCATCCGGACACCGGCCGCCGCAATAGCGAAGCACCAGCATCCGGTTCGCGCCATAGGTTTTATCTAACAAACTAACCTCCCCTGGCAGCGGCAGCTCCGCCCCGCTTTCAATGCGCTGAAGGCGTTTTAGGGCTATTCCAGTTTTAAAATGCGCTTCAGCCTGGCTTAATCCAGCTGCCTTTCTGGCCTCTTTAAACATCGACCTCACCTCCTTTCGAGGGTATCATGTAATCAAGCAGTTTTTTTATCATCACCACTGGCCGCCACGGGCGAAATAACAGCGCCACACATTTGCCCGACGCTTTTTTGCCTGACGGTCTAGCCACCAGTACCGCAAACGCCAGATTAGCGACGCTAACCAACGCATCCACTCACCCCCTTTGCCGGCGTTTTTAGGTATGGCCGTTGGCACATTCTATCGTCACGGCAAACAAACACGACTTTCTGCACCTGGCTGTCGAACATGTACGTGCCGTCGAACCGGGTTAGCTTTTTGCCACACGTTGCGCATGGCCGCTTTTTACTAGCCAATCTCCCACCTCCGTCTGGCCATCTCAAGATATAGCGCCATTACCCCTGGGTTTCTGCGCTCGAATTTTCGACACCGCATGGCCGGTATTTTGAATTCGCGTTCCATCAGCGACATTAGGGAAGCCAGCGTGCGGCCGTCTTCGGCCCGCTCCATCTGGTCTCGGTACCACGCAAGTCTGTCTTTCGTCACATTCTCACCCCCGCTTGTCCAATTTTGGAGCACGCCGGTTAGCCAACATTCCTCTGCTCGTCCTCTTCGGACATCTCAAGCTGACTGTGCTGAGAGTCGTATTCTGCCTGAAAGGCCTGCCGAACGCGCTCAATCATTTCCTGGGGCGGCTCAGAATACTCCACGCCGCCCATGACATACCCGACACACCTTACTGCCACATCACCACCCCCGTAGAATATATGCGGGAACGGATTGTCTGGTTGCGCCACGAAAAATTTTTTTGGACAGAACATACTAATGGTAGCCTTATTCACCTCCTCACCCCGCCTTCTCCAGCGTCGCCGGTAAATTATCGGCACGATATTTCTCAACGATTACACGGACTTCTTCTATTCGCTTATCCGACAATTTTTTAATGTCGTATCCTAAGCCATTGCATCGGAAGCAAAATGGTTTGCCGCGATCATCACGGTAGGTTGTGTGCATGTCGTAAAGCCCAGTGCCGCCGCATTTGCGGCAGACATTGAGATACTCGACATGTCCAGTTTTGTGGAGTGCAGATGCAATCGCCCGGAGTAGTCTTGCAGGATGCTTATAGAACTTTTCTGGGTTGTTCTCAAGGATAAAGCAGGCTTCAATTAGCTTCTGTTTCCATTCAGGTAATAACGCCATTTCACGATTGAACTGGTCTAATGAGATACCGCTTGCCAAGTGTTTCGCCCCCTTTCCTTACAGTCCAGCAATTACGCTAATGGTCATGCTGTGCTGATATATCTCTTTACACATATCGGTTACAGGATCGTAGTCATACTCGGTATAAAGGCATGTATCCCATCCGGTACGAACAAGCTCAATTAACAGATCCCCTTGCATACACTGCACCAAGCCACCGACGTTGTGCTGATACAGTTTTCTGGCCGCTTCTTTAAGTGTCATTACATTCTCCCCTCTCTACGCCGCCGGCTCCGGTTCAACAGTCGCGGCTTGATTGTCGTGCGGCTTTACGCCACAATAACAGTTAAAAAAAATCGTCCAATCAAATCCCAGTGCCTGGCCAATCTTTTGCGCTACTTCTGGGCTTGGTCTCCGTCGGCCATTTACTATTTGCGTAAAGTATGAGCGTTCAATACCAATTAAATTTGCAGCTTCCTGGTGCGTCATTTTTTTGTTTTGCAGCACTCGCTCTAACCATACTCTTTTCACCTTTTCACCCCCCTTGTGGCGTAAAGCTACTTTCACTATTTATTTTAGTGGCATATCGCTACAATGTCAATAGGTTTTTAGCTGAAATGTATCTTATCGCCACAGATATTTTGGTGGCGAACCGCAACATCTATAATATATTTAAGAGGTGTTGTCATGCTCGGCGAAAGACTTAAATCATTAAGAGAGCAAAAAGGAATAACCCAGCAAGAAATGGCTGATATATTAGGAATTGCTCGCGGTACATATGCACATTATGAAATAGACCGACGCGAACCTGACAACGCCACCCTGTCCCGCCTGGCCGACTTCTTTGGCGTCTCGGTGGACTACCTGTTGGGCCGGGACAAGCCTAAGCCATCCATTACAGACCTTTTTCCCGACGCAATTCCCGCCGACTTAAGCAACTTTGTTCCTATCCCCATTGTCGGCACCGTAAAGGCCGGCCCCAACGGCCTAGCGTACGAGGAACATCTTGGCTATGAGTATGTCGACAAAAAAGACGTCAACGGTGCAAAGCATATATTTTTGCAAGTCAAAGGTGACAGCATGATCGGCGAAGGCATCTTGCCGGGCGACTTGGCCCTTGTTAAAGAACAGCCGGAAGTTTATTCTGGAGACCTGGCCGTTGTCATCGTAGATGACATTGAGCCGGAAGGGCGGATTAAGCGCGTCCACTTTAAAGGCGACAGCATTGTCCTCCAATCAGCCAATCCGTCCTACCCGCCGGAAATTTTTACGGGCGAAGAGCGCAAAAAAATCCGGATTGTTGGCAAAGTGAAACAGACTATCCGGAAGTATTAAAGCGAGGCGAAGCCATGACTAACGCAGTAAAAGACACAGCACTGAACTTGATAGGCTGTGTCTTTGTGTTTGGAGGATGGAAGTTTATGTCATACTTGCTTTATGACAAACTAAAAGACGTAGACTTTCGCAAAGCCGTTCCAAAAGTAGTAGTTTTTTTGGCTGAAATTGAGAAAAATGGTGGTATTGAAGCTGAAATAATAAAAGACGAAATATTTATGATCTTTTTAAATGAATTTATTGATAACCCTAATATTATAACTGCTAAAAACCTCATACAGGAATATCCTGCTCTTATTGATATATTTGCCGAATGCAAGGTACCAAGAAATGAAATATTACCAATAAATCAAAATCCTACAAATATTGTCAATCAGGATCAAATAGCGTCGGGGCCACCCGGCTTTAGCCGTGGGGTGGTTGACTTGTACCAAGAAAAACCACCAATGTCTTTATTAAGAATCTTTTTTATATCTTTTATCTTATGTCTTATAATCAGTTTACCTATAGCCTATTATTATTACGATAGTGATATTGTTCGTTACCAAAAAGCAGCAAAAAACGAAATCAAGTTATACCCGCCTACCCAGCAAGAAATCGATCGCTGGGAAGCACGGCAGAGACAAATTCAAATTGAAACCAAGCGAAAAGAAATTTTGTTTTTACAAATGGGGGTAAATCCACCAGAAGATTTGGAATTTGATGCAATGTTAAAGCATCTTGAAAATTATCCGACTGGGCATAATCCTCCATTTCATCAAATTCAAAAGTTATTAGATAACGCCTATCAAAAAAGGCAAAACTTGATATTTTACTCTATTATGGGCTCTTTGTTAATATCAATAACTATAGTACTGGTTTGTTTCCTTGATAGACGAGTTGTGAGCACCAAAAAGCGGGACAATCGATAAGAATTTACGGAGAGACCAAACATGCACGCTATATACGCCCGAGTTTCAACAGACGAACAAGCAAGAACAGGCTATTCTCTCCAGGACCAGGTCAACCAATGTCGCAAGAAGCTTCTCAGTCTGGGCCTGTCGAATATCAAAGAGTACATAGACGACGGCTACAGCGGTGAATTTCTCGACCGTCCTGCCCTATCGCGCTTGCGCGACGATCTGCGGGCCGGGCTCATAAAAACCGTCATGGTCTATGACCCTGACCGACTCAGCCGTAACCTCACCAATCAGCTCATCATTGCCGATGAAATAGAAAAATACGGGGCGAAACTTGAATTTATCACCGGCTCTTACGACGCCAGCCCGGAAGGCAGGCTCTTTTTTTCCATCCGCGGGGCCATCGCGGAATTTGAAAAAGAAAAAATCCGTGAGCGCAGCCTGCGTGGGAAACGGGCGAAGGTCCTTTCCGGTAAGCCTCTGTTTGGCCGGGACCCTTACGGTTACATATGTGACCGTGATACTGGACAATATGTTATAAACGAAGAAGAAGCAAAAATCGTCCGGCTTATCTTCAAGCTATACACCGAAAACCGTTACAGCGTCGCGAAGCTCCATGCCCAGCTCAAAGCGATGGGAGTTGTCAATCGAAGCGGCAAACCTTTTAGCCTGTCGGTTCTGGACCACATACTTGCAAACGAGATGTACGCCGGGACGAAGTGGTATTTCCAAAAATATCAAAAGACGGTGGGACAAAAAAAGCGGAAAGTTTTAAAAAGAAATGTAAACGAATGGGTGTCAATCGACGTGCCAGCAATCATCGACAAAGAGACGTTTCAGAAGGCAGCCGAAGTCCGTCGACAGAACAAAGTCACTGCAAAGCGAAACACCAAATTTGAGTATCTACTGTCAGGCATTATCAAGTGTCCAAAGTGCGGCTATGCCATGCGCGGTACACGCTTCCCCAAACGCAACAATAAAGACTACGCTTACTACGTCTGCAGTGCATACGTCAATGCGTACGAGTGCGACAACCGCCGTTGTGTGCCGTCCCAGGAACTCGATGAAGCCGTCTGGCAGGAAATAGTGAACATGTTTAAAAAGAGTGGCGGAATTCGCCGTGACAGAAATAAAACCAGTGACGCCGGCAAAGAAAAGGCCCGGGCCGAGGCAAGGCTAAAAAAACTGAAAGCCAGGCAGGCGGCTATTCTAAAGTGGGTAACGGACGGAACAATCGACCTGGAAGTGGCCGAAAAAGAACTGCAAAAGCTCAACAGCGACATCAACGCGGCCCAGGCAATATTATCTGCACCAGAGCCGGCCGCCAAGGAAAGCGACGTTTCGCCGACAGAAGTTTTCGAGGCAAACACCTTCGAAGAGCGCCGCCGCATAATCCTGCGCCTGGGCATAACCGTCACCGCAGAGCGCTCTGAAAACGGCGAGACGCTATATAAAATAAGGTTTTGAGGCACTTTCTATTGTTGTACCTAAGTATTGCATATGATTACCATGCACGACGAAGCCATGGCCAATGCCATGAACAAGTACGGCATGAAACCGCAAGACACTGACGACTTCGAAGATGCCGACCGCCAGTTTGGTTTAAGCGCTGTGCTACTCACCTTCCTGCTACTGGCGCTGATACGTCGCCACCGCCGCATGTACTATTTATGGGGGTTGCGCGGTAGCCCGATGAGCGACTACTGGAAAGGATCTATGGCCATGGAACGCGATCATATGGCCAGCCTAATTGCCATGATGCAAAGAGCCCTGTAGTGTCGACTGCCTCAAAGGCAGTTATTTTTTTGCAAGGATATTGATCTAAATGCGGAGAAAATAAGAAATAACTATTAAATGCGTTAGGAGACATTATGTTCAAATTAACCGTGCCATTCGCAACGACTTCAACATCGGTGCGAGATTTTCTCAAGTCAGCGGGAATATCGCTTACCCAGTTGCGAAAAATCAAGCGCCAAGGGCAAGTCTTGATAAATGGCCATCCTGTCAAAAGTTTTCAGACGCCGGTTTCGTCCGGCGATGAAATTAGCATCGATTATGGCGACGATAGCTGCTTAACGCCTATGAAGATGCCGCTTCATATTGTGTACGAAGACGACTTTCTGCTAATTGTTAACAAACCTGCCGGTCTCCTCGTCCACCCCACAAGCGACCCCACGGAGCCCACCTTAGCTCATGGCATTCTATACTACCTTCACAGCAAGGGAGCTTTGGGCGCCTTTCACCCTATTCACCGTCTTGACCGTAATACCTCTGGCTTGGTCGCTATCGCGAAACACCCGCATATTCAACATGCTCTATCAGGTGGCGGAGCTAAAGGCCTTAAACGACTGTACCTGGCGGTTGTAACCGGTATCCCGTCTTCGCTAATGGGGAGGATTGATGCCCCGATTGGCCGCCACCCTAATAGTATAATTAAACGGGTGGTCAGGTCTGACGGACAGCCGGCAATAACGCTGTATCGAGTATTATCAACTTTTTCCATGGCTAGTTTGGTCGAACTGGAACTTTTGACCGGGCGAACTCACCAAATTCGGGTGCATTTGTCCCACATCGGACACCCGCTGCTGGGCGATGATCTTTATGGAGGGGCAACCGACCTGATCAGGCGCCAAGCCCTTCATGCCGCCAGTCTCTCCTTCAGGCACCCTGCTACAGATAAAGTATTGACTTTGACCAGCCCACTACCCCCTGATCTGGCTGACTTAATTCAGCTTCTTCGTCAAAAAACTAAATTTGTGAGTAATATTTTTAAATGACATATACTTTTTCTATCTTTTGCTTGCCATATGATATAATAATAATTAGTAATTTTGTTACAGGAGGGATTTTGCTTGCCACTCGTTACCTCAAAAGAAATGTTTAAAAAGGCGTATGAGGGTAAATACGCCATTGGCGCTTTTAATGTCAACAATATGGAAATAATTCAGGGTATTGTCGACGCCGCCAAAGAAGAACAGGCTCCCCTTATTCTCCAAGTTTCCGCCGGTGCACGCAAATATGCCAAACATATTTATCTGATGAAACTGGTAGAAGCGGCCGTTGAAGACTCAGGCCTGCCTATTTGTCTCCATCTTGATCATGGAGAAGATTTCGAGATTTGCAAAGCTTGTATTGATGGCGGCTTTACTTCGGTCATGATTGATGGTTCTAAGCTTCCCTTTGAGGAAAATATTGCCCTCACGAAAAAAGTAGTCGATTACGCCCATGAGCGCGGCGTCACCGTAGAAGGCGAATTAGGCCGCCTTGCCGGCGTTGAAGACGCTGTCAAAGTTAGCGAGCGTGAGGCTACATATACCGACCCCGACCAAGCAGTCGAGTTTGTCGAGCGCACAGGTGTAGACTCTCTCGCCATTGCCATCGGCACAAGTCATGGCGCATATAAATTCAAAGGAGAGCCTACCTTGGATTTTGAACGACTAGAAAAAATCAGCAAGATGTTGCCTGGCTTCCCACTTGTTCTGCACGGTGCATCCTCCGTTCTGCCCGAGTTTGTAGCCAAGTGCAACCAATACGGCGGCAAAATCCAGGGCGCTCAGGGCGTACCGGAAGAGATGCTGTTGAAAGCAGGCCAGATGGGTGTATGTAAAATTAACATTGATACCGACCTCCGCCTGGCCATGACTGCGTCCATCCGTGAACATCTCGCCCTTCACCCCGGTGATTTCGACCCGCGTCAATACCTAAAACCGGCACGCGAAGCCATTAAGAACATGGTAAAACACAAAATCCGCAACGTCCTCAATTGCAGTGGTCGTCTATAGTTAATTATGACAATGCCTGCTCCCTATGGGAGCAGGCATTTATTTCGGATACGTTATTCGGCTATATCAATAAAAAGAGCACCTTGGGCAAGGTGCTCTTTTGGTGTAACCGGCGTCTACCTATCCTCCCAGGCCGTCTCCAGCCAAGTACTTTCGGCGTTTACGGGCTTAACTTCTGTGTTCGGTATGGGAACAGGTGGATCCCCGTAGCTATCGACACCGGATTATCTCGCCTGTCGACTTTCGACATTCGAGCTTCGACTATTTTTTGAAGGATTGATCCTTCAAAACTGCACAGAAGATTACTAAGCTATGCACTTTAGCTTTCTCCGTCAAACGTCCAATGTCCAACGGCTATTGTCTTTTAGGTCAAGCCCTCGGCCGATTAGTACCAGTCCGCTCAAGCGGTTGCCCGCCTTACACTCCTGGCCTATCTACCTTGTCTTCTACAAGGGTCCTTACCAACTTCCGTTGTGAGAGACCTCATCTTAAGGCCGGTTTCACGCTTAGATGCTTTCAGCGTTTATCCGTTCCGGACGTAGCTACCCAGCTGTACACCTGGCGGTATAACTGGTACACCATTGGTCCGTCCACTCCGGTCCTCTCGTACTAGGAGCAGCTCCTCTCAAGTCTCTTGCGCCCGCGATGGATAGGGACCGAACTGTCTCACGACGTTCTGAACCCAGCTCACGTACCACTTTAATGGGCGAACAGCCCAACCCTTGGGACCTACTTCAGCCCCAGGATGTGATGAGCCGACATCGAGGTGCCAAACCTCCCCGTCGATATGGACTCTTGGGGGAGATTAGCCTGTTATCCCCAGGGTAGCTTTTATCCGTTGAGCGATGGCCCTTCCACTCGGTACCACCGGATCACTAAGCCCGACTTTCGTCCCTGCTCGACCTGTCCGTCTCGCAGTCAAGCTCCCTTCTGCCTTTACACTCTCCGCGCGATTTCCATCCGCGCTGAGGGAACCTTTGGGCGCCTCCGTTACTCTTTCGGAGGCGACCGCCCCAGTCAAACTGCCCGCCTGACACTGTCCTGAGGTTCGTTACTCCTCCAGTTAGAACTCCAGTAAACCAAGGGTGGTATCCCAACGTCGACTCCACTTATGCTGGCGCACAAGCTTCCTAGTCTCCCACCTATCCTGTACATGCTTTACCAAAGTCCAATGTCAGGTTGCAGTAAAGCTCCATGGGGTCTTTCTGTCCAGTCGCGGGTAACCTGCATCTTCACAGGTATTTCAATTTCACCGGGTCCCTCGTTGAGACAGTGCCCAAGTCGTTACACCTTTCGTGCGGGTCGGAACTTACCCGACAAGGAATTTCGCTACCTTAGGACCGTTATAGTTACGGCCGCCGTTCACCGGGGCTTCGGTCGAAAGCTTCGGAGTTTCCCCCTAACCCCCTTCCTTAACCTTCCGGCACTGGGCAGGTGTCAGCACCTATACGTCAGCTTTCGCTTTAGCAGGCACCTGTGTTTGTGGTAAACAGTCGCTTGGGCCTCTCCTCTGCGACCCACTCCCGCTCCGGCCGCTTCCTGCCTTCACGGGCTTGGGCTCCCCTTCTCCCGAAGTTACGGGGACATTTTGCCGAGTTCCTTAACGAGGGTTCTCCCGCGCACCTTAGGATCCTCTCCCCGCCTACCTGTGTCGGTTTCCGGTACGGGCGCCCTCCGTCTCGCTAGAAGCTTTTCTCGGCAGTCTGGCACAGGCAACTTCGCCAAGGGTCTCCCCTCAGCTCCCCTTCACCTCTCAGGCTCTCGCAGTGCGGATTTGCCTGCACTGCACCCTACCGGCTTAGACGCGACTTTCCATCCTCGCGCTTGCCTTACCTCCTGCGTCACTCCTTCGCTCAAACGACTTCGGGCGGTACGGGAATGTTTACCCGTTGTCCATCGCCTACGCTTATCCGCCTCGGCTTAGGTCCCGACTTACCCTGAGTCGACGATCGTTGCTCAGGAACCCTTAGGCTTTCGGTGGACAGGATTCTCACCTGTCTTTTCGCTACTCATACCGGCATTCTCACTTCTTACCAGTCCAGCTCCCCTTCCAGAAAACCTTCTACCCGGTAAGAACGCTCCCCTACCGACTGAGAGGTGAGATGCACCTCTCAATCCCATAGCTTCGGTTCCGTGCTTTAGCCCCGGACATCTTCGGCGCAGCGCCACTCGACCAGTGAGCTATTACGCACTCTTTGAATGATGGCTGCTTCTAAGCCAACATCCTGGTTGTTTTTGTAGCGCCACATCCTTTGCCACTTAGCACGGCATTCGGGACCTTAGCTGATGGTCTGGGCTGTTTCCCTCTTGACTACGGATCTTATCACTCGTAGTCTGACTCCCAAGCTCTAAATGCAGCCATTCGCAGTTTGACAAGGTTCGGTAACCTTACGGCCCCTAGCCCT
>NZ_AAWL01000009.1:0-55000 GCF_000169155.1 Thermosinus carboxydivorans Nor1 | reverse complement strand
CCTTCCGTAACGACCAGCAAACCACCACCTTCATCTCAGTCAACCGTTTGTGGCGTTCGCCGTCGATGGCGGAATTTTACTGGTGGTCGAAAAATTACACCAGCACAGATCCAAAGGTTATTGGCGATGGCCTGATGCTCAATCCCGAAAAAGGCTGGGAATATGAACTGGGCGTAGAGCGCAAGGTGTCTCCCCAGCTTACGACCAAACTCACCGCTTACTATCAAAATATAAATGACTACATAAATTTTACTCACCAATATCCGTATTCTTGCTATAATATTCCCAAGGCCAAGCTCTGGGGCGTTGAGTGGGAAAACAGCTACCAGCTAAATCAGGCCGCACGCGTATTTTTAAATTACACCAACCAACATACAAAAAAAGAGGGCGTAGACCCAAGCGACAATCTAGGTTTACGCCACGAACTGGACTATCGTCCGCGGCACAAGGCAACGCTGGGCTACCAGTACGACGCCAAACCATGGCACATTCGCTACACCGTTGACTATACTGGTGAGCAATCAGCCAACTACCCCTACGGAACACCCGCCATCATTAGACTTGGCGGCTATGTTGTCCACGACCTGGCTGTAACCCGCGACCTCACGGAAGATAGTTCACTTACTTTGTCGATAAACAATCTCTTTGACAAGCATTACGCCGAACAAAACAACTATCCCATGCCGGGTCGACTGGTAAGTGTCGTATACCGGTATAAACTGTAAGGTGAAACAATCTTATGAACAGCGAACAAGCCTTCTTCAACCAACTCGCACAGCAGTGGGATGACCTCCGCTGTGCCGATGATAACAAAATTGCAGCTTTGGTCGCTATGATTGGCATCAATACAGGCGACACCGTCCTTGATGTGGGTTGCGGTACCGGTATTTTGCTTCCCTTTCTCAAAAAAGTTTTAGGTGAAACCGGAAACATTACCGCTATAGATTTTGCTGCGAATATGATCACCCGCGCCGCCGCCAAACATCGCCATCTCAGCGGCATTACCTATGTCACCGGCGATATACTTGACTATCAGCCACCCCAAGCTTTCGACAAAATTATTTGCTTTAACTTTTTCCCGCATGTTAAAGACAAAACCGCTTTTCTGGCGAAAATGAAATCTATGTTAAAAACCGGCGGCATACTGGTAATCATGCATGATTTATCGCGCCAGGCGGTTAATGCTATTCACGCCGGCAATACAACCGTACAAGACGACCGCCTGCCGCCTAGCGATATAGTGGCGCAAATGTTACAACAGGCCGATTTTTCCGTCCTTGCCGCCGTCGATAACAATGACTACTACTTTATAAAGGCAACAGTGCACAAGTAATAAAACCCCTGGAGATTGGCCAAACCACTCCAGGGGTTATTTTTATCGCCGTCCGCGCAAAACTAGCGGCCTTTTTGCGCGCGGCGGCAGCAGGATTTCGGCAAAAATTACCCCATTGACCAGCAGGGCGTTGTTCAGCTTGCCCTCCCATGGGGAGGTTTCAGGGGCTTTCGTCGGCGCCGGAACATGTACTTCCGGTGGCAGCGGCGGTTTAATAGGCATCGCCGGCGGCATCCCGGCCCCAGCTTGGCCGGTTGGTTCCGGCTCGGGCGGCGCGGGCTGCGGTATATGCGGATATTCATATTTTGGGGGCCGCCGGCGCTTTAAGAGTTCCGGCAAGACATATAGCACCAGCATCAAAATGATTAATAATCCGAAATCCAAACCATCTCACCTACTTTTTCGGCGATTCATCAGCCTTCGCCGGCGCTTGCGCCATCACCGGGCCGGCTTTGGCAATGGTTTCACGCATTTCGGTGTCGGCCATAATATTATTCATATTATAATAATCCATTACTCCCATCCGTCCTTCGCGCAGCGCAATAGCTAAAGCACGCGGCACCTCGGCCTGGGCTTCCACCACTTTGGCCTGCATTTCCTGGGTAAAAGCTTTCATCTCCTGCTCTTTGGCAACCGCCATAGCCCGTCGCTCTTCCGCCTTAGCCTGAGCAATGCGTTTTTCCGCTTCGGCCTGGTCGGTTAATAACTCAGCACCAATGTTGCGTCCTACATCGACGTCGGCAATATCAATCGACAATATTTCAAAGGCCGTACCGGCATCAAGTCCTTTGGCAAGAACAGTGCGCGAAATATGGTCCGGATTTTCCAACACTTCCTTATGGTCGTCGGCCGAACCGACGGTCGTGACAATTCCTTCGCCAACCCTGGCCAGAATGGTTGCTTCGCCGGCGCCGCCAACTAAACGGTCAATATTTGCCCGCACGGTAACCCGTGCTTTTACCTTGAGTTCAATGCCATTTTTCGCCACGGCGGAAACAACGGGCGTTTCAATCACTTTCGGATTCACGCTCATTTGCACCGCTTCCAGAACATTACGCCCTGCAAGATCAATGGCGGCAGCGCGTTCAAAGGTAAGCGGAATTTGCGCGCGGTGAGCCGCAATGAGGGCATCGACCACCCGGTCGACATTACCGCCGGCAAGATAATGGGCCTCCAACTGGTTGACGTTTACGTCCAAACCTGCTTTGTTGGCCTTAATAAGCGGCAGGACGATTTGGGCCGGCGGCACGCGCCGCAGGCGCATGCCAATTAAGGTCATAATGCCGACGTGAACACCGGCGGCCATAGCCGATATCCACAGTCCAAGCGGGACAAAATGGAGAAATACGGCGATACCGACAATGAATAGAAACAAAACTAAAATAGGGCCGATTAACTGAACCATTTACCGTTCCTCCTTATCATTTATTGGTCGCACAACAATACGACTGCCGTTAACACTTACTACCATAACCCTGGTTCCTGGCGGTACATACCGTCCTTCGGACAGGACGTCAAGCTGCGTTCCTTCAATTTCTATCACACCTGCCGGGCGTAAAAAAGAAATAACTGTGCCCGTTTTGCCAATAAACTGGCTATAATCACGGGCACTAACGAAACCGGCTTGCGTCGTTTCACTCTCCTTAAGCACCAACTTGGTCCACAGCTTACTGGTAGGAAGATGTTTTACAATTACCAAAAAGATGATAACAGCTAAGATAAGACTACCGGCTAAAACATTGAGCGCGAAAAGGCCACCACCCAATGTAAGAAAAAAACTGACCAAAATGGAAACGGTACCGATAATCCCGAAAAAACCAAACCCGGGGACGTAAATTTCAATTGCCAGCAAAACCAGGCCGCCGACAAACAGCAAAATCTCCAGCCAGCCCGCAAAACCCGTCAACCACTGACTGCCAAAGAAGTGCAACGCGGCGACCAGTCCGAGCAGGGCGGCCACGCCCATGCCGGCAGTCTTTATTTCGGTCAATACTGCCAGAAAAATTATCGACAACAGCAGTGATTTGACCATTGGATCAGATAACCATCCCGCCGCCCGTTCCGCCCACCCCGGCGCATGCTCTATTAAGGGAGCGTTTTCCAAGCCATAGCGCCTGAGTACAGTCTCACGATCAGGCGCCACCAAATCGGCATAGCCGACCTGCTGGGCTTGGTAATCGGTTAACGCTAAAATCTGACCGGGCTGCGCATAGCCGGGCAGGCCAAGGGTCTTATCCACCATTGCTTCGGCGATGCGGGGATCACGGCCCCGTTTATTGGCGGTCGCGGCAAATTCAGCCTTTAATGCGGCAATGGTTTTTTCCGTTGCGGGTATAGGCTCGGCCGCCCCCAGGCTGCCGCCAGGAGCAATGACAATATGTTTATGGGCTAAGGCAATCAAGGCTCCTGCTGACCAAGCTCGGTTTTTTACGTAGCAAATAGTAGGTAAAGGATAATCAATAATAATATCTCTAATCGCAACCGCCGGGTCGACCAGACCGCCAAAGGTATCAATCTCAATCAGGACGGCTTGCGCCTTTTGGGCTGAAGCCTCGGTCAGCACCCGCCGCACCAATGCCGCCTGACTGCCGTTAATTTCCCCTTTGATGGGTATGAGGAGTACGGGCTGGCGGTCGTCGGCTGCCAAAACGGTTGGCTCGACAAAGGAAAATACAAGTATAAGCAAAAAAACAACTGCTAACGGCTTATACCGCATACCTTACACCTGCCCTCACCCTGTCTCCCCTTACTCTATTCGCTAAAGAGAGCATACATTCCTATCTTCTCTTCTTCGCAAAATAAAGATAGTTTCGAATACTTATCTAATACTATCAAGTTCTTGACTTGTCGAAACTTGTATGATATTGTTTGTGACAGTGAAGCCTGTTTATACACCATAATCGTTATTGGTTTTAAACAGCAGCATACGCACCATCAACTACTTGTTCTACACAGAAAAAGCTGGTAAATCGATTGCAGCAACAACGTCCATTGCTATAGGCGCTTCACCAAAAATAAACAGACAGGTTTGCCTGTCTGTTTATTTTTTACACAATATAAAATCCGGTACTCCATCTGAAGTACCGGATTGGTTTTTATTGATTCAACAGTTCCCGCACGATAGCGTTTACTGTCTTACCATCAGCACGACCTTTTACTTTCGGCATCAGTACCGCCATTACCTTGCCCATATCCTTGGCGCTAGCCGCCTGCGTTTGGGCAATGGCTTCCATCACCAAGTCCCGAATCTCCGCTTCACTTAACTGTGGGGGAAGGTATTGCATCAGAATGGCAATCTCTTGTTCCAGGGTTTCGACCAAGTCGGGGCGATTGCCTTTTTGGAACTCTGCGATAGAATCCCGTCGCATCTTAACTTCTCTGGCGATGACTTCCAGGACTTCTTCGTCATTGAGTTCCTTTTTTTGGTCGATTTCCGCATTTTTGATGCTGGCGCGTACCATGCGAATGACAGAGAGCCGCAATTTACCGGCCTCTTTGTCTTTCATGGCCTGCTTCATGTCCTCTGTAAGCCTATCCTTGATCGACATAAATACCTCCGGAAAGAAGGTTAACTTTTATGCTTACGTTTCCTGGCCGCCTCGGACTTTTTCTTGCGTTTCACACTCGGTTTTTCGTAATGCTCGCGTTTTCTGACTTCGGATAACACGCCTGCTTTTTGGCAAGAGCGCTTAAATCTGCGGAGTGCGCTGTCCAATGTTTCGTTTTTGCCAACTCTGATTTCTGACATCTATCTCCCTCCCTCCACACCAACCTACGGGGAAGTATGTTTGCTCAAACATACACCTAACTATTATACTCAAACTGACAAACATTGTCAATGTTAGCCTGGAGGCCATGTCATGAACCTACCTCCCAGGATATGGCAGTGGAGGTGGTGGACTGTTTGCCCTCCGTTGTCTTTAGTATTAATGACAACGCGAAAACCGTCTTCCGCCAGACCGAGCCTAGCGGCAACTTGCGGAATGACAGCCATGATATGCCCGGCAAGCGCCCTGTCATCGGGCGTGATTTCCAGGAGGTTGGCAATATGCTTCTTGGGAATAACCAGCACATGAACCGGCGCAGCCGGATTAATATCGGGAAAAGCGATGATTTGCTCGTCCTCGTAAACAGGCTGCACCGGCACCTCTTTTTGGGCAATTTTGCAAAAAATACAGTCCTGCTGCATAATGCACCTCCTCTCGCTGAAAAATGAGTCGCAATCAACAGTAGATTTTACACCCGTATTCAAAAATATTCTGCTTATTCCTGCATTATCCTGCCAAAACTGTCAGCGCTAATAAAATTTTACGCCAGCAGTGTACCCCATAATCCGTCTTTGTACGGTTTCTCTAAACGAACGACGCCCAGCGTACCCACCAAGTCCACGCCGCCGCGGGTATACACCCGTATGTAGTTTCCCGTAAGCCCATCAAGAACACCGTCATTAGCCGTCTCGAACAGCACCTCCATCTCACGGCCGACAAAGGCGGCGAGAAAGGCAGCCGCCCCCTTTTCGGCCACCCGCTGCATTTCCCGGACGCGCCGCTTTTTTTCTTCTTCCGGTACCTGGTTGGGATAAGTGGCAGCCGGCGTGCCGCTACGCCGCGAATAGGGAAAAATGTGAACTTTGGCAAAAGCCATACGCTCGACAAAGGCCAGCGAGTTAGCAAACATTGTCGGCGTTTCCCCGGGAAAACCGACGATAACATCGGTGGTAACGGCAAGGTCCGGCACCCGGCGGCGAATGTCGCCTACCAAGCGGCTATATTCTTCGGTCGTATAGTGCCGGTTCATTTGGCTTAGTACATGGTCATCACCTGCTTGCAGCGGCAGATGCAGATGCGGACACAACTTAGCATCACGGCGCATCAGCGCGACAAGCCGATCGGAAACTTCGACTGATTCGAGCGAACTTAGACGCAGACGCACCAACCCCGCAACACTAAGCACCGTCTCTACGGCATCGGCCAGTTCCAGGCCATCGCCCATATCGCGGCCATAAGCGCCAAGATGAATGCCTGTCAAAACAATTTCTTTAAAGCCGGTGGCGATCAATTTTTCCGCTTCCCGTTTAACGCTGTCAAGGGAACGGGAACGTAGCGGCCCGCGGGCATAGGGGATAATACAGTATGTACAAAAATTGGTACACCCTTCTTGAATTTTCAAAAAAGCACGCGTTCGGCCGGGGGCGTCAAAAATAGGAATGTCCTCAAATTGTTCCGCTTCCATAATATCAGTTACGGCATTAACTTGGCCGCGGGTTCTGCGTGCCTCTTCCACCAAATCAACGATCCGGCCACGGTCCTGTGTACCAACAATCACGTCTACCCCGGGAATAGCCGCTACTTTATCCGGCGAGACCTGAGCATAGCAGCCGGTGGCGACGATAACAGCCTCAGGATTAACTCTGGCTGCCCGCCTGATCAGCTGGCGCGACTTTTTTTCGCCTAAGTGCGTAACCGAACAAGTATTAATAACATAAACGTCGGCCGGTTCGTCAAAGGAAACAATTGTATACCCGCGCTGCTTGAATAATCCTTCGATAACCTCGGTTTCAAACTGATTTACTTTACAGCCTAGCGTCGTAAAAGCCGCCCGCGGCATAATCACCCCTCCTACCTTAGGTTCCGCCTAAATCGCCCCGCTCATACAGCACCGCGGTTAGGGCAGCAAGCGCTGCCGTTTCGGTACGCAAAATGCGCGGCCCCATCGTGACGATTTGGGCACCGCGCTGCCGGCAAAGTAAAACCTCGTCGGGACTAAACCCGCCTTCAGGGCCGATTAGCAGAAGATAGGACTCACTCGGTGTCATCCTCAGCGCTTGTTTAAGACCGCACGCCGGTTGTCCCTCATACAGCATAATAACTGTTTCCGGCAAAGTCATTTTTAGCAGCGAGGAAAAGGTCTGGACAGAAGCCACTTCCGGCACAGCCGCCCGGCCGCATTGCTTGGCAGCTTCATAAGCAATTTTTTGCCACCGCTCCCGCCTGGCCGCTTTTTTCCCGGCATCGTACCGCACCACCGTATAGGCAGTCTCAATAGGCAAGATCCGGGTTACGCCAAGCTCCACTGCTTTCTGAATAATAAAATCCATCTTATCGCCTTTCGGCAGTCCCTGGGCCAGCCAGACCTCAACAGGCGGCTCATTGCTCTCGGTAAGGGCTTGCCGGCAAGCTACCTTCACGCTGCTGCCGTCCACACTAATAATCTCCGCCTTACAAGCCTGTCCATCCTGGCCTGCCACGATAATATAATCACCTGGCTTCAGCCGCAGTACCCGCGCAATGTGATGCCCGTCATCACCGGTAATTATCATCTCGGAGGCGAGCGGACCAGGAAAGAAAAACCGCCGCACCCTAATCGCCTCCCCGGCGAACGGCAATGGCCGCCCAACCGCCTTCCTCGACAACGCGGTCAATAACTAAGCCCTGCGCCAGTATGGCTGCCGTTACATCGCCCAGCCGCTCGGCAATGATGCCGCTGGCGATAAACACGCCGCCTTCCTTTAATTTCTGGGGAACGTCTTTAACCAATCGAATAATCACATCGGCGATGATATTAGCGACAACCACGTCAGCCGTTCCGGTAAAACCTGTCAGCAAATCGCCCTGCGCAACCTTCACGACATGTGAGACGCCGTTTACAGAAGCATTTTCAACCGCCACGTTTACCGCAACCGGATCCAAATCGACGGCATAGACGGCGCCAGCCCCCAGTTTGGCGGCGACAACGGCCAGGATGCCCGACCCGGTTCCCACGTCAAAAACAACATCGCCGGGTTTAATGACATCTTCCAGGATACGAATGCACATAGCGGTAGTATGGTGCGTACCTGTCCCAAACGCCATCCCGGGATCAAGTTCAACGATGATTTCGCCTTCGGCTTGGTTATATTCTTCCCACGATGGTTTGATGACAATTTTTTCTCCCACTTTAACCGGGTGAAAATAGTTTTTCCACGAACTGGCCCAATCTTCTTCCTGCACTTCCTGCCAGTAAATATGCCCGCGCCCTTTGTTTAATTGATACTGGGCGAGTTCATTGACCCGCGCCTCAAAGAGGCGAAGTTTGTCATCCAGCTCATCATCCATTGGCAAATAGGCTTTGACAGTAACGATTTCCGGGTTTTCCGCCTCCGGTAGAGCGCAATAATCCCACGCACCGGACCGCCGGTAGGCATTGATAACCTCCGGGTCCTCGATGACAACCCCGCTGGCACCTAACTCGTGAAAAATATTGGCCACCGCTTCGGTGGCCTCATGGGTCGTCTGAATACTAATTTCAGCCCACTTCAAGCATAATCGCCCCTTTTTTCAGTTACGATCCCAAAAAATCTTTGACCTTTTTAAAAAAACTCTTTTGCTCCGGATTAATATTTTCACCGCTCACACGGGCAAACTCCTTCAAAAGCTCGCGCTGACGTTCGGTCAGGTTCTTGGGAGTAACCACTTTGATCCGCACATGCTGATCGCCGCGGCCATGGCCTCTAAGGTGCGGAATGCCTTTGTCCTTGAGACGGAAAGTCGTACCGGACTGGGTACCTTCGGGAATCTTAAGACTGACTTTCCCGTCCAGGGTGGGCACTTCGATTTCGTCGCCTAAGGCAGCCTGCACAAAACTTATTGGCACTTCGCAAATGACATCGCTGCCTTCACGTGTAAACAGTTTGTGCGGTTTTACAAAAATATAAACATACAAATCGCCAGGCGGCCCGCCGCGTATACCGGCCTCGCCTTCATAAGCAACACGGAGGCGGGACCCACTGTCAACACCGGCAGGGATTTTTATCTTTATAGTACGCTTGTTGCGGACTCTGCCACGTCCCTGACACTCTTTGCAGGGCGTGCGCACTATCTTGCCCTCGCCGCGACAGCGGGTACAGGTCTTCACGTTAACCATGCGCCCAAACGGCGTGTTTTGAACGATCTGCTGCTGTCCCGTTCCGCGGCACTGCGGGCATGTCTCGGGATGGGTTCCCGGGGCGGCGCCTGAGCCATGGCAAGCGGGACATTCTTCGGTACGCGGCACCTGAATTTCTTTCTCCACGCCAAAAGCGGCTTCTTCGAAAGCAATCTCCAAGTCGTAACGCAAATCGGCGCCTTTTTCCGGGCCGGCATGACGGGCGCCGAAACCGGTCTGACCGAAAAACATATCGAAAATATCGCTAAACCCGCCGGCGCCAAATCCGCCAAAACCGCCAAAGCCGCCTGCCCCGGCGCCTTGGCCGGGGTCAAAGGCCGCATGGCCGAACTGGTCATACTGCGCCCGCCGCTCGGGGTCGGACAAAACTTCATAGGCTTCGTTTATTTCTTTGAATTTCTCCTCTGCCTCTTTAGGGTTATCACGGTTGACATCAGGATGGTATTTCCGTGCCAGCTTGCGAAAGGCCTTCTTGATCTCTTCCTCGGTCGCCGTCCTGGGCACGCCTAACACTTCATAATAATCTCTTTTGCTCACAATTCACCATCCCAAACTTTGACTCTCTACTTCTTGTTCTCTTCGTCTACTACCTTGTACTCAGCGTCTACTACCTTATCGTCATTTGGTGCTGACGCGCCAGCCGCGCCCGGACCAAATCCTTGAGAGCCCGGCGTGCCCTGACCGCCCGCTTGGTTATACACGGCGGCCGTAAGTTCATACAGCGGTTTGGTAAGTTCTTCGGTATCGGCCTTGATCTTCGCAATATCATTGCCCTTCAGAGATTCTTTTAATTTATCGATGCCTTTTTGCACCTTTTCCACCAGCGCTTTATCGGCCTTGTCCCCCATCTCCTTGATGGTCTTTTCGGCCTGGTACACGAGCGAGTCGGCGTTATTGCGTATTTCGGCCTCCTCGCGGCGCTTTTTGTCTTCGCTGGCATGGGCTTCTGCTTCTTTGACCATCCGCTCGATTTCTTCCTTGCTCAGGCCACTGGAAGAAGTGATGGTAATCTTTTGCTCCTTGCCGGTACCAAGGTCTTTGGCCGACACATGGACAATACCGTTGGCATCAATGTCAAAGGTAACTTCAATGCGAGGAACACCGCGCGGCGCCGGCGGAATTCCCGAGAGCTCAAACCGGCCGAGCGTCTTGTTATAAGCTGCCATTTCCCGTTCGCCCTGCAGGACATGAATCTCAACAGAGGACTGATTATCGGCAGCCGTGGAAAAAATCTGGCTCTTGGAAGTAGGAATGGTCGTATTGCGTTCAATAATCTTCGTGAATACGCCGCCTAGCGTCTCAATGCCCAAGGATAGAGGCGTTACGTCAAGAAGGAGTACATCCTTGACTTCACCGACCAGGACGCCGGCCTGAATGGCTGCGCCGATGGCCACACACTCATCGGGATTCACGCCGCGGTAGGGTTCTTTGCCCAGGAACTTCTTAATCGCTTCCTGAACGGCCGGAATCCGGGTCGAACCGCCGACCAAAATAACCTTGTCGATATCTTTGGGCGTCAATCCCGCGTCGCTCAGAGCCTGGCGGGTAGGACCCATTGTGGCTTCAACCAGGTCCGCCGTCAGCTCTTCAAACTTGGCTCTGGTAAGAGTGACGTCCAGGTGTTTCGGCCCACTGGCATCGGCGGTGATAAACGGCAAATTGATATTGGTGGTTAATACGCCGGACAACTCAATCTTGGCTTTTTCCGCCGCTTCTTTGAGGCGCTGCATGGCCATGCGGTCTGCCGAAAGATCAATGCCATGCTCTTTCTTAAATTCAGCAATCAGCCACTGCATAATACGCTCGTCAAAGTCGTCGCCGCCCAGACGGTTATTGCCGCTGGTCGCCTTAACTTCAAAAACGCCGTCACCCAGTTCCAGAATAGACACGTCGAAAGTACCGCCGCCCAAGTCGAAGACCAGGATGGTATGGTCTTCACCTTTGTCAAGACCATACGCCAAGGCGGCCGCCGTAGGCTCGTTGATAATGCGCAGCACTTCCAGTCCGGCGATAGTGCCGGCATCCTTGGTAGCTTGGCGCTGGGCATCAGTAAAATAGGCCGGTACGGTGATGACCGCTTTGGTTACCTTTTCCCCGAGGTAAGCCTCAGCGTCTTGCTTGAGCTTTTGCAAAATCATGGCTGAAATTTCTTGAGGCGTATATTCTTTTTCATCAATACGCACTTTGTGGTTCGTACCCATATGCCGCTTTATGGAAATAACGGTGCGCTCCGGATTGGAAACAGCCTGACGCTTGGCCAGTTGACCGACCAGCCGCTCGCCTGTTTTAGAAAAACCGACGACAGAAGGAGTCAAACGGCTGCCTTCGGCATTAGGAATAACAACCGGCTCGCCGCCTTCCATAACCGCTACGACGGAGTTAGTAGTCCCTAAATCTATACCGATTACTTTTGCCATTTCTATTCCTCCTTAATTTATTAGGAATTGCTAACTACTTTGACCATGCTAGGACGAATGACTTTACCATGAACCATATAGCCTTTTTGCAGCACCTCGACCACCGTATTATCCGGCCGATCAGGGTCTTCGACCCGTATGACCGCCTCATGGTACTGAGGATCAAAAACGGCGCCCGCTGCTTCAATCGGCTGTACTCCCATTTTTTCCAAGGCTTGGGTAAACTGGCGGTAAATCATTTCCACTCCGGCACGGAGGGCTGCCGCATCTTCCGTCGCCGCGCTGAGCGCCCGCTCAAAGTTATCCAGAACAGGCAAGAGTTGCAGTACGATGCCTTCGGTTACCACTTTGGATAAATCGTCTTTTTCCTGACGGGTGCGGCGGCGGAAGTTATCAAAGTCGGCTTGCAGCCGCTTGAGCCGCTCCATCATTTCTTCGTGCAGGCGGTTTTTCTCGGCGATAGAGGCCAGAAGCCGCTCCACGTCTTCTTGTGGGAAGCAGACCTCTTGGTCTTTTATCTCTTCCTGGTCTTTCTCTTCTATTGCGTCTGCCCCCGCCGCCATTTGCGCCTGGGGTTCGGCCCCCGCCTGGTTGATCGTCTCCTCGAGCTTTTCGCCCATACTCACTATATTTCACCTCGTGCTTAAAAGTCCGGCATGCCGGCCGCATCGCTACTGGCCGCGGTTTTTCCGGCAGCAGCGCCTTCCTCTTTCTTTTTTATAATAGTATCAATACGCAAAATTGCCACTGCCACTTCGCCCGCCGCTTTAATAGCGTGCAGCTTAACAGGCACTGGGTCGACGACGCCCCGCTCTAGCATGTCGGCTACCTCGCCTGTGTCGCAATCAATGCCAAGCGAGTCACTGCCCTTTGCCGCCTGGGCTGCTATAACCTCCTCGACTTTTTCCAGCGGATTAAACCCGGCATTTTCGACGATTTGGGCCAATGGCCGCTTCAAGGCGTTGGTTACACAGTCCACACCATATGCAGCCATGCCTTTAATTTCCTCCCGCGCTTTTTCCACCGCCCGAGCAATGGCGATTTCGCAGGCGCCGCCGCCGGGAACGTAGCCGCCCTTGATTGCCGCCTGAACACTGGACGCGGCATCTTTCGCGATGCGCTCGCGCTCACCAACTACTTCTTCCGTGGCCGCCCCTACTAAAATGGTGGCCATCGGCTTGCCTTGGCCGCCAAGAATACGGACATGTTCAAGCTTCTCGTCTTCGTAGACGCGTTCAGCATAACCAAGATATTTCTCAATATCAGCCAGGTCTTTCTTCAGACCGGTGCGTTTCATCATCCGCGCCCCGGTGTGCTCAGCCGCTCGCCGCAAATCTTTGGCTGGGACGCGCTGGATTACCATCACGCCGGCATCGGTCAGAATTTCGTCGGCGTCATCATGGACGCCCCGGTCAACAAGGACGAGCCTGACCCCGAGTTCAACGATTTTACGCACATTGCGCTTGAACTCATCTTGAAGCTCTATGTACCGTTTAAACCCTGACTCGGTGCTAAGAGCTTCATCGCCGATTTCCTCGGGCTCGAGCGCATCGTCAATGACCAGCACCTTCACATCCGTAAGCTCTTCCGGCATTTCTTTGTTCATGCGCTCTTTATCAACAATGACACCCATGAATACTTCATTTTCGGCGCCTTCTTCGGCCGTGATAATATCCGAAAGTTTAAAGTTGGGTTCGCATAATTTTTCCGCCCCAATAAGGCGTGCCGCAGCTACCACCAGGTCGGCAATATCCGCATGCTCCCGGCCGGCAATCATCGCGATATTCCGTAAAACAGGATCGTTTAAATCGGTTACCTTGCGACCTCGCCGCTTTATTTCCTCAATCGCTCGGGCGACGCCATAACGAACCCCTTCAATGACCCGGGCCACCGGCACACCCCGCAATACCTGGTTGACACCTTCGGCAACAAGCCCGCCGGCCATGATGGTAGCCGTCGTTGTCCCATCCCCCACCTCGGCCTGCTGAGCTTTAGCAATATTAATCAGCATCTTGGCGGCAGGATGGTTTACATCCATTTTATCTAAAATGGTTACTCCATCATTGGTAATAATGACTTCGCCAAAACGGTCCACGAGCATGGTATCGAGCCCTTTCGGGCCGATGGTTCCCTCAACGGCCGCCGTAATGGCGCGTACTGCGTTGGCATTGGTAAGCAGCGCCGCGAGACGTTCATCTACTTCTGCGCCGCTGCCAGCTTGCTTAAGATTCATCTAGCCCATTCCTCCCATAGGTACGGGCGGCATTTATGCCGCCCTAAATTCCGTATTTTTTCAAGATTTGCCCCAAATGCCGGTGCATGAATTCCAGCACCGACATTATTCGGCCATATTCCATGCGGGTAGGACCCAAAAC
Source organism: Thermosinus carboxydivorans Nor1 (assembly GCF_000169155.1). Taxonomy (NCBI): domain Bacteria; kingdom Bacillati; phylum Bacillota; class Negativicutes; order Selenomonadales; family Sporomusaceae; genus Thermosinus; species Thermosinus carboxydivorans. Next base: position 40,952 of record NZ_AAWL01000009.1, on the reverse strand, counting down.
AGCCACTGTGCCAACTACCTGCCCGTCGACGCGATAGGTAGCTTGCACCATGCTGCAGTCATGAATGCCGGTATATTTGTTTTCCCCGCCGATAGTGACAACCACCCCGTCGCTTTCCCGCATATGCAGGATATCGACCAGGAGCTGCTCTTCTTCCAGCATGGCCAGCAAACCTCTGACCTTATCCACATCGCGGAATTCCGGCTGGTCCAAAACCTGGGTCGTTCCGCCCGTATACACCCGGTCTTTTCTTTCTACCGCCAGCGCATCCTTAATAAATTCTAACGCTGTTTCAAAAAGAGCGCGGTTGGGTATAATATCGTGCTTAATTTCCCGCAAAAGGGAAGATTTTATCCGGTCAAAAGCCAGACCGGCCAGGCGCTCGTTGATGGCGCCGGCAATTTTCTGCAGCTCTTGAAAACCGATACCCTCAGGGATTTCAATAATTTTATTTTCTACAAAACCGGTATCGGAAACAACAACAAGGATGGCGCGCCGTTCATCCAGTGGTAAAAACTGCATATATTTGAAAGCACATTGTGAAAGCTGCGGCGCAAGTACCAGGGAAATGTTGCGGGTGATGCGCGACAGAATTTTTGCCGTTTCCTGAAAGACCTCTTCCAGCCGTCGCACCTTGGTTTGATACCAGCGTTCAATCAGGGCAATTTCTTTTTCAGAAAGAGGTTGCGGCGCCAGCAAACAATCAACATAAAAGCGATAGCCTTTGGCCGAAGGTATGCGGCCGGCAGAAGTGTGGGGTTGTTCGAGATAACCTAATAATTCTAAATCGGCCATTTCATTGCGAATAGTAGCCGGACTAACCCCCAAGTTGTATTTGCGAGCAATTGTGCGCGACCCCACTGGCTCCGCGGTAGAAATATAATCATCAATAATGGCCTGAAGAATTTTCCGCTTTCTCTCGTCCACCCCTTACACCTCCTGTTGTTAGCACTCGTTCGATTAGAGTGCTAATGCCTAATTAAAACATACCACCGTGACCTGCCGCTGTCAAGATAATCGTGTAATTTCAAGCCTTGTCCGGCAAAAAGGACGCAAAAACAATATTGCCAAATTTCATCCCTAAGTCGGTGAGGCGCAGCCTGTTGCCGCACCGCTCTACCAGCCCGCGCTGCGAGAGGGTGTCAATCGTGGCGCGGTACGCGTCCCAAAAAGAGATACCAAAACGTTCTTGGAATATTCCGCTATCAAGCCCAGCGGCAGTGCGCAGGGCCAGAAAAATAAATTCGGTAATCTGCGTTTGTCTGTCCAATACTTCGCGGTCGTGGACGGCCAAAGCGCCCTGTCGCTGCGCCTGGATATATTCTGTCACTTGGGGAGTATTAGCCCAGCGCACTCCGTCTACGAAAGAATAAGCAGCGGCGCCTAACCCCAAGAAAGGCTGATAGTGCCAATATTTGAGATTATGGCGGCATTCGTAGCCGCTCAGACAATAGTTGGAAATTTCATACCGGCGGTAGCCCGCTTGCCGTAAAAAAGCAGTTACCAAGTCGTACATTGCTTCTTCTTCTGTTTCATCAGGCAGAGCAAGCTTACCGGCAGCATGGCTAACAGCGAAAGGGGTGCCCTCCTCCACTTTCAGGCCGTACACCGAAAGGTGTGGCACCCCAAGTTCTGTAGCCCTGCTTAGACTGTCCGCCACGTCCGCCTGGCGCTGCTCGGGCAGGCCATACATTAAATCAAGGTTGATGTTGTCAAAACCAGCCGCTCGCGCCAATTCAACAGCCTCAATCCCCTGTTCGGCCGTATGAACGCGCCCGAGCAGGGGCAAAAGATGCGGAACAAACGTCTGAACACCGAAACTCAGGCGATTTACCCCCCAAGCCCGCAGGGCCTTTAAAAGCGGCAAATCTATCGTGCCCGGATTAGCTTCTACCGTAATTTCAACAGCCGGTTCCAGCGAAAACGCGGCAGCAAGGCTGGCAAACACCCGGCCTAAGAGTTCACTCGGCAGCACAGTAGGGGTGCCGCCACCAATATAGACGGTATCAACAACCCAACCGGCAAAACGCCTTCCCTGCTCGGCAATTTCCCGGCACAAAGCGTCAATATAGTCCTGGTACAGGTGAGCTAGGTTGTCATGAGAAGGGAAGTCACAATACAAACACTTTTGCCGGCAGAAAGGAATATGAATGTAAAGCCCGAGTTTCATGGGTCAATCCATTTTCAAAATCGCCATAAAGGCTTCCTGCGGCACTTCTACGCTACCAACCTGCTTCATGCGCTTTTTGCCTTCTTTTTGTTTTTCCAGCAGTTTCCGCTTACGCGTTATGTCACCACCATAGCATTTGGCAAGCACGTCCTTGCGGAGAGCGCGGACTGTTTCGCGAGCAATGACTTTATTGCCAATCGCCGCCTGGATAGGAATTTCGAACATTTGCCGCGGAATGATTTCTTTCAGTTTTTCTACCAGCTGCCGCCCGCGTGCTTGGGCCCGGTCGCGATGGACAATTACGCTCAGGGCGTCCACAGGATCGCCGTTGAGCAGGATATCCAACTTGACAAGGTTGGACGCGCGATAGCCGATGAGTTCGTAATCAAGCGATGCGTAACCCCGGGTAGCTGACTTGAGACGATCAAAATAGTCATAAATAATTTCGCTAAGCGGCAGTTCATAAGTCAACATTACGCGCGTCATATCAAGATACCGCATATCTTTAAACTCGCCGCGTTTTTCCTGCGACAGCTCCATAACCGCCCCTACATAGTCATTAGGCACGATGATACTGGCACGAACATACGGCTCTTCAATATGGTCGATTTCCTGAGGCGTAGGCAGCCGTGCAGGATTGTCGATATCCAAAATTTCCCCGTTTGTCTTGTATACTTTGTAAATTACGTTCGGCGCCGTAGTTATCAGCGTCAAGTTATACTCGCGCTCGAGGCGCTCTTGAATGACGTCCATATGCAATAGACCCAAAAAGCCGCAGCGGAAACCAAATCCCAACGCAACGGAAGTTTCGGGTTCAAAGACAAGCGAGGCATCATTCAGTTTGAGTTTTTCCAGCGCGTCGCGCAAAGCGTCGTAATCGGAACTGTCGACCGGATACAAGCCGCAATACACCATGGGCGTAATCTTGCGGTAACCAGGTAGCGGCTCGGTGGCCGGGTTGTCAGCATCGGTAATGGTATCCCCGACGCGCGTATCTTTGACGTTTTTTATGCTAGCGGCGACAAAACCCACCTCACCGGGCCCCAGTTCGTCTACATTGGCCAAGTAAGGACGAAATACCCCTACTTCGGTGACTTCGAACTTTTTATCGGTCGCCATCATTTTAATCTTCATACCGGGAACGATTTTGCCATCCATCACCCGCACATAGGCAATGACCCCTTTATACGAATCAAAATGCGAATCGAAAATAAGCGCCCGAAGGGGTTTCGTGGCATCGGTGCGCGGCGGCGGAATTTTTTTAATGATAGCTTCTAGTACATCTTCGATACCAATCCCCGCCTTGGCACTGACCAGCACAGCCTCCGACGCGTCAAGGCCGATTACATCCTCGATTTCCTGCTTGACCTTTTCCGGGTCGGCGTTAGGAAGGTCAATCTTGTTTATAACCGGGATAATCTCCAGGTTGTGCTCGAGGGCCAAATAGACGTTGGCCAAGGTTTGGGCCTCAATCCCCTGGGAGGCGTCGACAACCAGCAGTGCTCCTTCACAGGCCGCCAGGCTGCGTGAAACCTCATAGGTAAAGTCAACGTGCCCCGGTGTGTCAATAAGGTTAAGCATATAAGTTTGCCCGTCCCGGGCGGTATAATTAAGCCGGACGGCTTGGGCCTTAATGGTAATGCCGCGTTCGCGTTCCAGCTCCAGCTGGTCCAGCACCTGGTCCTCCATTTCCCGTTCAGACAGCGCACCGGTATATTCTATTATGCGGTCAGCAAGGGTCGACTTACCGTGGTCAATATGCGCGATAATGGAAAAATTACGGATATGCGACGTATTCATTGCAGGCTCCTCTCGCAAACGTACATGGGTTGCTTCCAATAATTATATCATTGGCTGTTTAGTGCCTGCAAGCATCAGGAGAATACTACCATCATTCGCCCGGCAGGGAAAAGCCGGATAATGGTTTAAAGAGTCCAGCCAGCCACTCACACCATTCACGCATTAATTGACCGGCTAGCACTAAATAGGGGCGTAACATGGCAATATACCATTCCAGGTCACGTTTGGTCTTGATGGCTTCATCAATAAATTGGTTCCGCCATATCTTTAACCAATAGACAACCTTGTTAAGATCAAGATAAACCACCGTTGGCAGGGCCAGGCGGGTGCTATTGTATTCAAAGATGACGTCTCCACCGGCAGTTTTTATCTTTCCGAGCGGATAGAGCGCCGAAAAATTGGTGACCTGGCCAAATAAGTAAACCTCATACCCACCATGTTCCCGGCGAATATTTACGGCCTGCACAAAATTGCGTTGCTGGGTCATATTATTCATCTGATATTCCGCCGCGGAGACGCCGGCAATGATAACAGCCAGCATAACGAGCAGCCCCCGAAGGATGACCTTCGCATCGGCAACACTCAACCGGACCAACATCTGTCGCCCTCCTCCCTATCAAATAAACATGTCACGAGCAGGGCAAGTTTATACATCCCAATAAAAACTCCCCCTAAAAGGCGCTTTCGACCCTCTAGAGGGACTTTCCGGTCAATTATTATTCTCCGCAATAATTTCCGCCAGCACGTCGCCAAACATCTCAATACTGCGCACAGCTTCCTCCTTGCTGTTATCTTGGCACCCTACCTCAATCAGCAGGGAACGAGGGTGCAGATGCTGATTGTAGCGCCAATCAACAAGCTGAATCCCCCGCGACAACCCGGGGAAATGCTGGTCGAGCTTGGCATCAATTAACTTGGCAAAGGCATGGTTTTGTTGCCAATGGGGCTGTACCAGATCTTGTTGCCCGGTAGCTACCACGATAGTAATTCGCGCCACGGTCGCGCCATTAATCTGAACAACTGAATTTTCTCGCTTATCGGCGTCCCGGTGAATATCAAAAACCATTTGGATGGAAGGATAGTCAGCCAGCATTTTCTTTACCGTATTTTCCGACGGACCATATGCTTTCATAAAGCTTGGATAATCATGAACGGTCGTGCTGTGAACCGCTTTGATGCCATGCTTATCCAAGCGAGCCACAAGGGCTTTGCCCACATCGACAATGTCCCCTGGCTGTCCACCGCGTTTATGGGTAACACCGGAATTAGGAACAAACGATTCCGAAGTATGAGTATGATAGATACCAATCAGCGGCTTACCAGGCAATAAAAAAGTCTGCGGATCAAACTTGGGGAAATTGGGCAGACTTTTCGCGCTCACTATGGGGATGCTTGACTTAACTGCAGCTAGCAGCGGAATTTCCATCCGCAGCAAGGACTTGCTGTCGCCGATATCAATATTGGTAAGGAATAAAACAATCCTCCCTAAAAACTTTTGCGGCGTCAGCTCTGCCGCAATCTTTACGGGCTGCGACGCCCCTGATATTCCCGGAATACTGGCAAAAAATATTTCACGCCATTTAGGGATTTCCGTGCTGGCACTGGTGCTAACCGGCAGCGCCGCCTCGTGAAGCATCCAGTATCCTGCCGCAATAACCAAGAAGAAAATTGCAACACACAAAGTAATATAAAGAGGTTTTATTTGGGAATGGTACCGCCGCCGTCTTCTCAAGCTTGCTGCCCCCTGTCTTGTGTTTACATACAATGTATATGCTTGACGGCAAAGCGATATTACTTCCTTCCTACCCGCTAATGGAGGTAAAGATGAATATTTTCATAGTCAATGTGAGGGTGCATTGCCTGGTTGATACCCCCAGCCACCACATTGGCGATGTCGTTAATAAGACGGTCGATTTCTTTCGGTGTCACCATTAGATCGCCCAACGTGTCAGGCAGCACCTGCCGAACAATAACCTGTCGGTCCTGGTCGGTTAGATTGGCCATGCTCCGGAAATAGCGGGCAAAGGCGGCATGCTCCTGCAGGGTGTCAATGGTATCCATGGCGATGGTGGAAGCGTGGACCACGGTAGGAACACCGATAGCAATAACCGGTACCCCAAGGGATTGCTGCGTAAGGCCGAAGCGTTTATTGCCTACACCGGAACCAGGATGAATCCCGGTATTGGCAATCTGCACGGTGGTTATGACGCGATGGCTGGATGCCGCCGCGAGGGCATCGATGGCTATGACCACATCAGGCTTAACGCGGCTTACGATACCCTGGATAATCTCGGCGGTCTCCATACCGGTTATGCCGAGTACGCCAGGGGCAATGGCACACACGGAACGGACACCGCCTTTTAGCTCAGGCGATAGCATTTCCTGGAGGTGCCTGGTAACAACAATTTTATCTACTGCACGGGGTCCCAATGCATCAGGGGTAACATTCCAGTTTCCCAGCCCCACCACCAAAGCGGTGCCATTACGCGGCAGTTGGACGAGCTGGCCTAGTTCCTGAGCCAAAAAATTCATGACTTTTTTCTCGAGGGGCGTATTTTTATACCGTAGGCCTGGTGCTTCAATAGTAATATATGTGCCCTGCAATTTGCCCATCAACCGTTCCGCCTCAGGCGTGGTGATGTTAACCCGGGTAATAAGCACATCTTCGTCTTCAGACGTTTCGACAATGACGCCGGGTATATCTTCCCGCACGCGGCGGGTTAAAACCTCTCTTGCTTCCAACGCCAAGTCTGTGCGCGGGGTAAAATTTGCCTGCTGCATATCCTTCCTCCTCGGCTTAATAGTGCACCTATCCATTTTCTTATGATGAAACTAGCGTGTCCGGAACAAAAAAAGGCTATACAGGAGCTGTCATGCTAACACCATGAACTTGGCGGGAATTTTGTGCAGTCTGGGAATTGTTGCTTGCATTTTAGTTTTGTCCATGCTAAAATGTTTTAAGCGACACGGTCAAAGGAGGTGAAACACTTGCCGAATATCAAGTCTTCCATTCGCAGCGTAAAAACCGATGCGGAACGCCGCGCCCGCAACTTCCCGGTGAAAACCGCTATCCGCACCATTTCCCGCAAAGTTGCCGAAGCGGTTCAAGCCGGCCAAGTAGAAGAGGCTAAAACCCTCCTGACCAAAGCCAGCAGCATTATTGACAAAGCCGCCGCGAAAGGCGTTATTCATAAAAATGCCGCGGCCCGGAAGAAATCTCGTCTGGCGCAAAAAGTTAACGCACTGGCTCAATAATATGAAATCCCTGTTCTCAGAAGAACAGGGATTTTTATTATTTATCGGCATAAATCGATTATAATCTTGTCCAGGCTAAAAGCGCCGGCCCGGCCGGACTTAAAATCCCGGTCCGCGGCCGCTAATGCCAAGACCGCTTCCTTCAGACGCCCGGCGGTAAACTGCAGGCATTGACGAGCAAGTTTTTCGCCCACAAAAGGATGAACACCCAGTTTTTCTGCGATCTCGCGCGCCCCCAGCCCCTTTTCGGCTAATTCTTTGGCCTGCCACAGCATCCTCACCTGGCGGGCCAAAAGAGCCACTAACCGCACCGGGTGCTCGCCTATTGCCAATTGGTCGGATAATAATGAAAGGGCCTTGCCGACCTGTTTCTGGGTTATAGCGTCAACGAGCGCAAAAACAGAAACTTCAGGTACAGCTGACAGTACTTCCGCCAAATCCCGGCGTGTAATTATCGCACGGTTCTCTGTATACAAGGCAAGTTTGGCAAGTTCCCCCGCTAAAAAGCCAAGTGACACCTGCGGCATCATACTAACCACCGCTAACAGGTGTTCCAGGGCATCAGGTGCGATCTTCTTGCCCGCTGCCGCCAGCTTGTCCACCACCCATCCGCGCAGCTCTTTTATCTTTAGCGGCGCTAGTTCGACCGCCGCCCCTCGTTCTTCTACGGTTTTGAACAGTTTTCGCCGTTTATCGGCCGCCTCTGCCGTCTGAAAAATAAGCAGGGTATATTCCGGCAAGTTGCGCACCAACTTAAGGATACGCTCAGCATCGCGGTCGCCAGCGTCACTTTCGTCAGTATTTTTGCGACTGGCCCGAAACAAGGCCGTTTCCCTGACAACTACGACATTTTTGTCGCCTAAAAATGGCGCCGTTTCCACCACAGACGTCAGTTCGGCCGGCGCCGGATCGCCATCAAATATAATAAGATTAGTATCCCGCTCCTCCGGCGAGAGAACGGCATTGATAATAGCCGCTTCAAATTCCCGGGCAAGATAGACTTCCTCGCCGTGTAAAAGATAAACCGGCAGCACCCGGCCTGACCGGATCTGCCGCACTGCTTCTTGATAATTCATCGCTGTCCTCCCCTATTTGGGCTGGCCGCATGTCTGTCGCCAAAAGTACTCACCGTGAGCGTCTTGCCGTCCGTCGTAAATAATATGGCGCCATCCCGATCCGTCCGGTAAACTTTGACGCCCTGCCTGTCCAGGCGGGCAAGGGTCTCCGGGTGCGGATGCCCGAAACGGTTTTGATAACCAACGGAAATAACGGCATACTGTGGCGACAAGGCGGCGAGAAATTCCGATGAGGTTGACGTTTTCGAACCATGGTGTCCGACTTTTAAAACGCTGCAGGGCTCGATACCGTCGGCTACCAGGGCCGTCTCCTGCGCTTTTTCCAAATCGCCGGTAAGCAAAAAACTATGACGGCCGTAATCCACCCGGACGACAACGGAAGCTTCATTCCTGGCGGCACCGCCAACCGGCGCATGGACAACTGTTAGGGAAACTCCGTCGATAATAATATTTTGCCCGGTAAAGGCGGGAACGGCGACCGCGGATTTCTTGCCCCTCAGAAAAGCCTGCATCACCGGCGAAATTTGCTCCTCTTGCGCCACCAGGGCCGTTTTGACCGGCAGGGACGCAGCGATAGCGGCAGCACCGCCGGCGTGGTCGCTGTGGCCATGGGTTAAAATCAGATAGTCAAGCGCCTGGACGCCGTGATGGCGAAGATAAGGTAGCACCACCTGTTCGCCGACGTCAAAACCGTCGGCATCGCCGCTTGTGCCGCCGGCATCAACTAATATGGCCCGCCGATGCGGCGTTGTTATCAAAGTAGCGTCACCCTGCCCAACATCAATAAAATGGACACTGACGGGCCGGGGATACCACAGAGCCACAGCCAAGCAGACAGCAGCCGCCAGGCCAACCATGGCGATAGCCTGCGGCCACCGCCGCATCACCACCGGCAGGGACGGTAAAATGCCAAACCGGTACCCGTAGGCCCAAGCTATGAGAAAATAATATATGAGACCAGCCCAAATTGTAAAGGGCGGCAAATAGACGACACCGCCAGGCAAAGCGGCCAAAAATGCGGCAAGCTGCACCACGGCGCCGATTGCCAGCCCGCACAAGGCCAAGAGGACTTTCGCCCCCCATCCGGTAAACAAGCTGGCCAGGCATGCCGCAAGACCCAAAATTACTACACCCTCTACGAGGGGTACAATGATAAGATTGGCGAGAAAAGCGCTTAAGGACAAAGTATTGAAATACCAGGCCAGAAAAGGCAGCACGCCCAGCTGGGCCGCCAACGTCACCGCAAACGGTCCGGCCAGCAACTCCGGTAAAACAGTGGTTAACACCGCCAAAGTCTTACGGTAAAGAAAAACCAGTCCGGCCGTGGCGGCGAACGACAGTTGGAAACTGATATCATAAAGCAGGGCAGGCTGAACGGCTAGCATAGCTAGCGCCGATAAGGACAATGCCGTGGGCGCATCCGGCTCCCGGCCGGCGGCTAGCGCCGCTAACGCCGTCAGTCCCATCAAGCCCGAACGAACCACCGGCGGAACCAAGCCCGCCAACGTCATATAAAAAAGAACCGTCACCGCCGCCAGGGCCGCACTAATACGCGGGCGCAGCTTTAATACCCTGCCCAGCCAGAGGGCTACCCCGGCCGCCAAAGCGATATGCGTTCCCGATACCGATAAAATATGGATAATGCCTGTTGTGGCGAAGTCGGCAATGACCTCTTTCTTAATTCCCTCATAGCCGCCAAAAACAAGCCCAGTCAGAATCGCCGCGTCGCTGGGGGGCAGTGTGGCGGCGATTTGTCCTTTCAGCGCTTGCCGCCAGGCTTGTAGCCGCCCGTACCAGGATGAAGCCGGCGCCGGTGTAACTATCACTTTGCCGGGGGAAAAGAGTATTGCCGTAATGCCCTGCCGTTTAAGCGCGGCGGCCCAATCAGCGGCGCCAGGATTTTGATAGCCGCGAGGCGCAGCTATTATCCCGGAAACAGTAATCTTGTCGCCATATCCCGCCACTGTCTGGTTAGCCGGCTGACGGACAGTTACGATAATGCCGCCCCTAACCGTTTTATAATCCCGCTCAGTTTGGACCAACTCTGCCGTTAGGCGGTACCGCACTTTCACCTGCTCGTCGCTGACCGGCGTTACGCGCGGCGACTCGGCGACCGTGCCGGATAAGACAACGCTGTTTCCGGCATAGCGGCTGATGTCGTTCGCCGGCAGCATATCGGCATGAAGAAAGCGGATAATACCGGCCACAAAAAACAGTCCGGCCAGCAGCCAGGCCGCGCGGGCGGGGCAGCGGCCCACCTGCCAAGCAGCAGCCAATAGGAGCGCGACAAAGGAAATAACCAGTGCCGGCCAGGGCCAGTTGGCTAAATCAGCTGCCCATATTCCGGCAGCAAACGCGGCAGTTATAAAAAGCGTAACATTCCTCATCGCCCGCGTTACAGAGAAATTTTATCTTTAATTTGATTAAATTTGGCTTCGCCAATTCCCGGAACTTTCTTTACTTCTTCCAGATCCTTAAAACCGCCAATACTTTGGCGATAGTCAATAATGCGCTGGGCCAACGCCGGCCCAATCCCTGGCAGTTTGTCAAGTTCATTTGCGCTGGCCGTGTTAACGTTCACCTTGCCGGCACCGCCGGCCGAGTTAGATCCGCCGGGGCCGGCCGCCAGCACTACTACCGGCACATGAACATGCATTCCATCTTTTAATGGCTGGGCCAGGTTTACCCGGGTACTATCCGCGCCGGCGGCGAGCCCGCCCGCGTAATTCACCGCATCCAATACCCGTCCCCCGGCCGGCATTTTGAAAACACCGGGTTTATTCACCGCACCACTGACGTAAATAACTATTTCGTCAGTCCGTGACTGAGCCGTCACAACCGGTCCGCTGGCGACCGTTTCCGTCACCGTCGTCTTTTGCCAATAATGATAAATACTGCCGGCAACAATCAGAGCTGCCATCAACAAGATAATGACCAGCCGTTTCTGCACCCCGTCCACTTGATCTCCTCCTTGACGGTAATGCAGCTATATTTCTCCAAATTTATCCATATTTCCTCTTTCATCACACGTTTTAGCAACGGCAGTCGAACCCCCTGTTAGTTGAAGGACAAGCACCCCGGCAAGAATAAGCAGACCGCCAAAGCCCTGTATGGCCGTAATTCTTTCTTCCAGCAACAAAGCAGACAACAGCACCGTAATTACCGGTTCAAAAGTACTGATGATCGAAGCATTGGTCGCGCCAATCCGGTACATGCCGGCAAAAAAACCAAGAATACCGATACAAGTAGCAAAAACGGCAATACCCAAAATGGCAAGCCATCCTTGCAGCGAAAGGCTCCATATAAGGGTGCCGCTAAGCATGCCGCCAGCCACAAAGACGACGGCCGCCGCCGTGCAAACGTAGAAAGTGGATACCAGTGGATCGATCCCTTTAAGCAGCCGATTGCCGGCAACAATATAACAGGAATAAACCAGGGCTGAACCAAGGCCAAATGCGGCGCCAGTAGTGTTAAGACCGGTCAAGGACACGCCGAGCACCAGCACGAGACCGGTAAAACAAATAACCAACGCCACCCCCTTTCGCCATCCAAACAACTCGTCTCCGACCAGAAAAGACAAGACACTAACCAATGCAGGGTAAGTATACAAAATTATTCCGGCAAGGCTGGCCGGTAAGTAAAGTACCGTGAGAGCAAATAGCGTTGACATAAGGCCGTAGCCGATACCCCCCAGTAAGCAAAGCTGCACGGCCTGCTTGCCCGTTACCCGAAAGTCAAGGCCGCATAGCCGGATAACGGCCCCAAAAAGAAGAGCGGCAATAGTAAAGCGATAGGCCAAAACCGTGACGGTATTGGCGCCGGCCGCATACGCAAATTTAATAAAGATGGCCAGCGTGGCAAAACCACAGGCCGAAAAAATTATCAGCAGAACCCCGAGTGTCTGTGCATTCAAAGCCATACCTCCTGAAGCGTTGTAAGATACATTATTCGTTACAGGCGGCTAAAATCTCTCCTCCTTAAGGAAAATCGCCGGCTTGGTAAACCAGGCCGGCGAATGTTTTATCTTACAACAATGTTCACCAGTTTTTGCGGCACGCAAATGACCTTCACAATTTGTTTGTCCGCTATCAGCGCTTTTACCCGCTCCTGCGCCAGGGCAATTGCTTCCAGTTCTTTCGCGTCCAATCCGACGGGAACCTTAATTTTTTCCCGTACCTTGCCGTTAATTTGCAAAACGATTTCTACCTCGTCAACCTTGATGGCTTCCGGATCAAAGCTGGGCCATGCCTGCTTATGAACACTGCCCTGGGCAATGGTCTGATTCCAAAGTTCTTCGGTAATATGAGGGGCAAACGGCGCTAGCAGCCGAAGAAGGGCAGAAAGGGCTTCGCGCACCAGGCCGGGATTGGGCGCCGCTGTCTGCTCCCGGAAGGCGTATAACGCGTTTACCAGTTCCATAATGGCGCTGATGGCAGTATTGAAATTGAAGCGCTCCCCAATATCCTCCGTAACTTTTTTAATCGTACTGTGCAGCACCCGCCGTAACTCACGTTCTTCTGGGCCGAGGACCGCGGGGTCATAACTTTCGTCAGCAGCGCCGGCGACAGGCGCGTAGTGATGAACAATCCGCCACAGCCGTCCTAGGAACCGGAAGGCCCCTTCCACACCCTGGTCACTCCACTCCAGGTCTCTTTCCGGCGGGGCGGCAAAGAGAATGAAGAGTCGAGCCGTATCAGCCCCGTATTTGCCGATGATTTCCTCCGGCGACACAACATTGCCTTTGGACTTCGACATTTTGGCGCCGTCCTTGATAACCATGCCCTGGGTCAGCAAATTCTTAAAGGGCTCGTTTACATTAATAAGGCCCGCATCCTTAAGCACCTTGGTAAAGAAGCGCGAATACAATAGATGTAATATGGCATGCTCAATGCCGCCAATATATTGATCCACGGGCATCCAATAATTGGCCTTGGCCGAATTAAAGGCCTCCGTATCGCTGTGCGGGCTGGTATAGCGGTAATAGTACCAAGAAGAACAAATGAAAGTATCCATAGTATCTGTCTCCCGCCGGGCCTTACCGCCGCACTGCGGGCAAGTGCAGTTGACGAATTCTTCCACTTGGGCCAGCGGGGAAACGGCGCCGGTATCAAAGCTGACATTCTCGGGCAGCAGTACCGGCAAATCCTCTGCGGGAACGGGTACTATGCCGCATACAGGGCAGTAAATAATCGGAATAGGCGCGCCCCAATAACGCTGGCGGGATACTAACCAGTCGCGCAACCGGTAGTTGATACGCCGCTTACCCAGTCCTTTTTCCTCCAGCCAGTCGGCGACGGCCGCTTTGCCCGCCTCGTTGTCCAGGCCGGTAAACTGCCCGGAATTAATCATTATCCCTGGACCGTCATAAGCGCCGGTCATGCTTGCCAGATCCAATTCAGCACCCTGGGGCTGGATAACGATGCGTTTGGGCAGATCATATTTGGTCGCGAACTGCCAGTCCCGTTCATCGTGGGCCGGAACACCCATAACGGCTCCCGTGCCGTAATCTACAAGAACATAGTTGGCAATCCAAATAGGCACCTGCTCGCCATTGAAAGGATTAACGGCATAAGCGCCAGTAAACATCCCCTCTTTTTCCGTTTCGGTGGAAGTCCGGTTTATTTCGTTCATATTGCGGATGCGCTCGATAAAGGCACGCACTTCGCGCTCATGAGGCTTGCCGGCAATCAGCTTGTTCACCAGCGGATGCTCGGGGGCCAAGACCACATACGTCACCCCAAAGGCGGTATCATGGCGCGTAGTATAAACCGTGATTTTCTCACCCACTTCAGGAACGTCGAAACTGAATTCAACCCCTTCGCTGCGGCCGATCCAGTTTTCCTGCATAACTTTTACCCGCTCCGGCCAGCCCTTGAGTTCTTTGAGGTCTTCGAGCAGCCGGTCAGCATAGGCGGTAATCTTAAAGAACCATTGTTCAAGCTCTTTTTTGACGACTACGGAATCGCACCGCCAGCACCGTCCGTCTACCACCTGTTCATTGGCAAGTACTGTGTTACAGTCATTGCACCAGTTAACTGCCGCCTTCTTTTTATAAGCCAAACCGCGGTGATAAAAAAGCAAAAACAACCATTGCGTCCAGCGATAATAATCGGGGTGACAGGTCGCAACTTCCCGGTCCCAATCGTAAGAAAGACCGAGCTCCTGCTGCTGCCGCCGCATATTGGCGATATTGTCCCATGTCCATTTCGCGGGATGAATGCCATGTTTGATCGCGGCGTTTTCCGCCGGCATGCCAAAAGCGTCCCACCCCATGGGATGCAGGACATTATAACCTTGCATCATTTTAAAGCGGGCAATCACGTCGCCAATGGAATAATTGCGCACATGGCCCATATGTAAGTGGCCGGAAGGATACGGAAACATTTCAAGTACATAATACTCCGGTTTTTGCCGGTTCATTTCACAGGCAAAAGCTTTTTCCTCAGCCCATACCTTTTGCCATTTTGCTTCAATTTCACGGGGGTTATAGCGTTCGTTCATGCTGACCTCCTGTCTAAACTTTGTATATTAAAAAACGCCCCACGGCTGATGCAGCCAGGGACGAAAATACTTCGCGGTACCACCCTGCTTGGCAGCTATCGCTGCCCGCTCTAGGACCGTTAACGCCGGTCAGCCGTCAGTCGCTAAAGTTCCTTCACGACCGCTCCTCGGCAGTGAGTTCAGCACACCGACAGGTTGGCTCGCATCATCCGCCAACTTTCTGGACTATCTTTATGTGCTTACTACCCTGCGTCTTCGGATTATCGTCTACCATTATATAGCAGCGTAAAACAAAAGTCAACAAAACCACTAGTTTTAAGGGAGTTCTAAGGCGGAAAATCATTCATAAAATGATTGAAGGGGAGGTGGATTATGTATAAGTTAATTATTGGCACCGTCCGGATTACCGTCGCCGATGATAATATCAGCCGCAGCGACGCCATCACCGCGGCCAAAAAGGCAATTGCCGCCGCCAACCAACAGGGCAAACTGCTCAGCCATGTCGAAATTGACTTGGGAGATAGTGGGCTTGAAATCAAGACGACGGAAAAAACCGGCACCAGAGTAACCCGTAAGACGCTAAAACAGAGCATGTTGGACGGCATGCACGCGGCAATCCGCGAAAAACTCTACCCAACCGGGACCTTTGCTCAGAAAGACGTGTGGTATGACGGCGATACCGGGCAGGAATGGCACGGCAGCGAAGTAGAAACGGCTCGCAGCGAACTCCTCGCCAAATTCGCCCAATGGTCAAAAACGATATAAATTATGTAGAAGGCCCGCATTAGCGGGCTTTATTTTTGGGCCCGCCCGGTTTTGACCAAGACCGTAAATGCATCCACCACAACCGGATCAAACTGTCGGCCCTTTTCGCGGATAATATTATCGATGGCTGTATTCACATCTGCTTTTCCCCGGTAAGTCCGTCCCACCGTCATGGCGTCAAAAGCGTCTACTACCGCCAGGATACGGGAGCCAAGCGGAATTTCCTCGCCGCACAGACCGTCCGGATAGCCCTGGCCATCATAACGCTCGTGGTGATGGCGAATAATGGGCGCCGCTGCCTGAAAAGCGGCGATACCCTCCACAATATCGGCGCTGACAATAGGATGACGGCGGATGATCACATAGTCATCCTCGGTCAGGGGTTCCATTTTGCTAAGGATATTGGCGGGAATGACGATCTTGCCGATATCGTGGAGAATTGCCGCCGTGGCCAGCACTTCCATTTCTTCCGGCGATAAGTTAAGAGCCGTCCCCAGCTCCTGCGCCAGGTTGCAGACTGTTTGCGAATGTCCCTGGCCGTAGGGATCCTTCATTTCAAACATATTCACTAAGATTGTAAGCATCTGGCGATAGTCTTGCTCCCGGTTGGCAGCCATCAGGCTTTGCGGCGTCAAATTAAGAATAATCTCCGCGGCATAGTGACACTGTTTGCCCAAAACGGCAGGAATGGCGTAGCGCCGGACAAACTTGCTGCCACCTTTGGCATCATCAAGCCGCTCTTCCTTTACCTGCGTTTCTCTCATAGCCAAAGCTTTCTCGACAAGACATTCCGTAAATGGACACAACAAGTTCGAATTGTGGCACTTCACCGCATCATCGCCGTCAGGCGAAATAAGCTTAGTAAAGCTGTCGTTCACCAATTCGGGTTGTCCTTGTTTAGTGATCAGAGCAGCAAACGGCAACCGCGCCCACAGCTCCCGGTAGACTGCGACTTTTTCCTTTGTCAGCCCCAGTTCGCTCTGCGTATGCACGACATAAAGAGTAATAATTAACAAAGCGCCGGTGTGTAAGAGATAACTGGTGGAACTAATAGTATCGCCGGCGGTAACAGCCATGATAACATGGAGAACTTGGGCCACCGCGAAGATAACGACAAAAATTAGGAGGGGACGATGCAGCCGCATTAGCATTAGGGCACCCCCTAATAATATATTTACTACATTTTATGTAGCTTATATGGCTGCGGCGCATGTCCTAATTAGAGCAGGCGGTGAAAAAACGGGTAAAAAACGGCGCCTTACCAGTGGCCGGGTTAGGATTAAGCCATAAAGCCTGTTTCGGGATAGCGTATACCGTTTACTTCGTAGGCAAACGCAAAGCGGGCATTCATACTGTTGGAAACAGAACAATACTTATCAAGACTGAGGCGAATCGCCTTTTCGACATTGGCCGGCCGCATCTCGCCTTCCAGCTTATAAGTCACTTTGATCGTGGTAAAACGCTTAGGTTCAGTGTCTGCCCGCTCTCCGTCCACCTCAATCGCGAAACGACTGACTTTTTCCCGCATCTTTTCTAAAATCATGACAATATCAATGCCGCTGCAACCGGCTACACCCATTAGCACCATTTCCGTCGGTTTAACGCCTTTGCCTTCACCGCCGGCCTCGATACTGGCATCCATGAGAACACTATGGCCCGACTCACCAGTGGCCGCAAACTTTCGTTGACCTTTCCAAACAACATTGACCTTCACATGGTTCCCTCCTTGGCGGCTAAGTTTTATTTTTAACATTTTCTCCCTTGTATATGATTTTTCCTTTCCAGGCCCTCCCGCAGAAATTTCTCTCGCCCCGGTAGTTGTGCCGGGTAACTGTTTGCATATTTAAACCAAATCTTTTATAATGTAACTAACCCACCCCCCAGGGGGACAAGGAAGAGGTGTCCGCCTATGGTGAATGCATCCATCCGCACTGAGGTCTTAAACCGGCTGCGCAACGTCAAAGGCCATATCGCCGGTATTGAACGCATGGTCGAGGAAGAGCAGTCGTGCAGCAATATTTTGATTCAGCTTTCTGCAATCCGTTCTTCCATCGAAAAAATCGGCATCTTTATCCTCGAAAACAATGCTGTCGAGTGTTTGCTCAACAACCCTGACGCCACTCCGGAAGACCGGCAGAAAATTGACCAAATTGTCAAACAAATAATTACCTTCTTAAAGTAGTAGAAACCACCCGTCCGGGGGTGGTTTCTATTTGGGTTAAAGCAAATTCCAGATAAAACCAAGGCCCTTTTGCAGCCAATCAAAATAGATAAAACAGCCGACAATAATAAGGATTACGCCTGCTGCGCGCTGAATGGCCGGAAGCCACTGGTACAAACGACGCACTTTATGTAAATAGCGGTTGAATAGCAGCGCGAGGACGATGAACGGCAGGCAAAAACCGATGGCGTATATAAAAAGGAGGAAGGCGCCCTGAGCTACCGTGGCGGAAGCGCCTGCATAAATTAAAATAGAGGCGAGAATAGGGCCGGTGCAGGGTGTCCAGCCGGCTGTAAAGGCGATTCCTAAAATAAACGCGCCCAACGGCCCCTCAAAAGCGCCACTAAGCAGCGGTCGGTACTCGCGGTACAAGGCCGGCAGACGGATAAATCCAGCCAAATGAATTCCCATCAGGATCATAAACACGGCGCCCACCTTGCGGATTATATCCTGGTACTTGAAAAACACTTGCCCAAAATAGGATGCCGTTGCCCCCATGGCGACAAAAATAATAATAAACCCGCTGAAAAAGCACGCCGCGTTCATTAAAAATCGCCATTGGCTAATGCGACCGGTCTGTGTGCCCGTGCCGGCCAGGACTGCCGTATATGTGGGCAAAAGGGGCAGCACACAGGGTGACAAAAAAGATACGACGCCTGCGGCAAACGCCGTAAGCAAAGTAAGGCTATTTTCGGCCAAACCCTTCCCCCCCCTTATAATAATCCTTTCATGACCCCTTCCAGTTCGGCCATTGTAACACCGCCCGACTTACGGTAGCGGATAACGCCATGGGCATCGACGACAATTGTCGTGGGGATGGCGTTTATGCGATACATTCTCGCTACCGCGCCGTCTTTATCGGTGATTACCGGTAAACTGTATTGGTTCTTGGCGAGAAACTCCGCCACTTGCCCAGGCGGCTCTTGCACATTTACCGCATAAAAATCCACTGTTTGCCGGTATTTTTGATAAAACCGGTCCAGTTCGGGCATTTCGGCCCGACATGGCGGACACCAGGTTGCCCAAAAATTAATTACGGTCACCTTACCGGGTTTACCGAGGGCAATACTTTTGCCTTCCAGATCAGGAAGGGTAAACGGCGTTAGCTTTGTCCCTACCGTAACCCCTGTTTCGGCAACAGCGTCTTGTTTTGAATTGTTTACTGCCGCCAGATGCCACAGTCCGACCGCCGCCAGAATAACGGCCAGGGCAATAATCAGAAAGCGCTTGTGCATATATTACCTCCAAAACTGCATCATCTACGGGAATACTATTCCCGGTACGGTCAATTAATTCCTTTTGGCAATTAATTCCTTTTGACAATTTGTTGATTAAAATATCTTGCTATAAAATATTTAGCACGGCAGGAGGTTCCCAAATGCATCAATACCTCTTTTTCATCGGCGATTTCCCAATCCGCGCTTACGGTCTTATCCTCAGTCTCAGTATTCTGCTCGCCACCGCGACGGCTTATTTTTTAGCTAAACAGGACGGCCGCTGGCACCATCACATCCTTGATATGGGGATTTACTGCGGTTTAGCCGGTCTTGTGGGTGCTCGGCTGTGGGATGTCTTCTTCTTTGATTGGGACTATTATAAATACCATCTTTGGGAAATCCCCTTTGTTTGGCAAGGCGGGATGGCCATTCAGGGCGGTGTTATCCTGGGCGCCATCGTCGGTTATATTTACACCAAACGGCATAATATCGACACCTGGGCTTTTGCCGACATCGTAGCCGCGCCGGCGGTTATCATGGGACAAGCCATCGGCCGGATGGCTAACCTGCTCAACGGCGACGCCTTTGGCCGCCCTACCGGCGGTAACTTTGGTATTATCTATCCCCCGACGACCTTGGCTTATCAGGTTTATGGCGACCAGCCGTTATGGCCGGCCGAAGTATGGGAGGGACAAATTGACGTCATTATTTTTGTCCTTCTGCTCCTTTTCCGTACCACCAATCATGCCAAAGGCCAGGTGTTTATCCTATATGCCGTTCTCTACTCCACTGCCCGCTTTTTCCTCGAATTTCTCCGCGGTGACTATGGCACGCTGCTCTTTGGCCTGAAATCGGCCCAGTTGACTAGCCTAACCGTTATCATCATCGGCATCGCCTTATTCATCTGGTGCGGTCTATACGGCGAACGCATCAATGAACCCAAAAAGCACGGAAAACAAAAGTAATATTATTCAGTTAAGAAATTCAGATGAGAAAAAGCGGTTGGCGTCACCAGCCGCTTTTTTCTTCCTATTATCATTTTATCATTGCCATAATTTCCCTGGAAATATATCTTGATCCGGCATTACTACATTATTTGCAATTAACATTCTTACGTCTGTCACCATTGAGGCCTTATTCCAGCGGCAGTGACCGGTGCGCAAGGCCGACGGCGACTTCATTCAGATTAAGTACGCCGACCCCTGCGTAAATGGCCACGCAAAGATGTTCGCCATGACGGGCAATGCCGATTTTCCCCCCTACATTGAGCCCGATGGCCTTGCCGCTAATTTGCTCAAGCGCCGCCCGGGCCGCCCCTGCGACGGCTCCTTCGCCGACATGGTTAGCAGCAACAACGCCCTGGCGTTGAGCAGCCACCACCGCCCGCTCAATAATTTTTTTCACCGACGAAATAAATTCGCCGCCAAAATCAACCGCGACGGCTTGAATACCGCGGCGCGACAGAGCTAGTCTCACTTCCTGCTCGTCCTGACGCGTCTCGCTGAGGGCCATGCGCAGGGCGGCGCGGCCAACGTCAATGCTGGTAAGACCATTATCCATGAATGTCATTCACCCTTATCTCGGCACCCACGGCTGGTTCTTCGCCACCATGGGCGATTTTTTGCTTATCGATAACCGCCACAGTTAGGAAGGTAATAACGCAGACCAGCCACTCCAAATAAATGGGATGGGCAAAAATCCGGATCGCGGGTATAAATTGCCACGCCAGCAGAGCGGCCATTCCCGCCAGCGTAGTATAAAAGGCCGAATTGCGCCGGCATAACCACGGCATAAAAATCGTGCATAAAAATACCAGGGTAAAAGCCGTCGTTAGACTTAGCCCAATTAACAGCGTCTTAAGGATGCCGACGGCGTTAAAAGCCATCCACAGCGTAACGACCCCAAGCCCCAAAATTGTAAGGCGGTTAATTAAAAGGTATGTCCTGTCATCGACGGAAGGGTTGATAAAGCGCTTATATATATCCTGCGCAAATAAAGTGCCGGCGCCAAGCAAAAGCGTACATGCCGTCGACACGTCGGCGGCCCATAATGCGGCTAATGTCGTACCGGCGATAACAGGACCAAGGCTCATGATAATCTTGGGCAAAGCCATGGTCGCCTGCACGGAAGGATAGGCAACTTTTGCCGCCAGGCCCATCAAGGCGCACAAAAATCCAATCGGGAAAATCAGTAAAGCCCCCCATAAAAACCCTCGCCGGGCTGCCACCGCCGATTCCGCGCCACAAGCAATCTGCACCGGCCCCTGCGCCGTAATCGTTTGCGTAATCATAACGACAAACCAGCCGGCAATGGTTGCCAGCCCAAGACCGCCAACCGGGCCGAACCAATCCGTCCCTGCCGGCAGTTTGGCAGCAATGGCGGCCAGCCCGCCTTGTTGCGTAATCGTCATGGCAGTGCCTACCAGCACGCCCAAATAAATCAAAGCAACACTAACGATATTAGACAGACCAGACGACCAAAGACCCCCAATTAAGGTGATGCCGATAAACACCACGGCACTGGTTATCATCCCGCTCTTAAAGGTAAATACTTCGGGAAGCAGCGAGGAAAGAATGGCGCCCCCCGCCAAATACTGCAGCGATGTAATTACAACTTGAATGGTAATCAGGCCAATGACACTGATAATTCTACCTTTTTCATCATAATACCGTTCGAATAATTCAGGTACCGTAGTACAATTCAGGTCGCGGTATTTGCTGGCAGCTACCAGCCCCATAACCGCCGCACCGGCTGCCCAAGCGGCATTGTACCACCCGGCGGCAATACCAACCTGAAAAGCATTTTCCGCCACGCCAATGGTCGAAGCCGCGCCTACAGCCAGGCCGGCAATATTTACCGCCACTAAGGCCGTGTTCAATTTTCGGCTGGCAAACAGAAAATCAGTGCTGCCGGAGGAAGCCTTCTTTTTGGCATAAACGCTAATGGCAAATAATAGAACAATATAGCCGATGACAATAGACAACTGGATAGACATACTAACCATCCTACCTTTCTACCTAAACTGGCGTACTGCAGGCCAGGTCCCCCGCCAAGCGCCATATCACCCCTCTTCCCGGTAGCGAGAAAAAGAAAAAACACTCCGGCTAGGAGTGCAAGAAGCTGCTCTTTCTCCTACCATCCTACCATTCTGCCGGTCTTGGGGGCCCTTTCTACAATACTACATCATTAGCGTATCAGATGCCGCCAGCTATGTCAATGCGCTAGCAGCGGCATTAATTTTATCATCATTATTTATCATTATCGAAAAATTCAAAAGTCGGATGACCGATAAACCGCGGCACGCAGGAAAAAACAGTATGGCTCGCGAATTGCTACACCTGATATCATTATTTTTATAAAGGAGTAATGTATGGAGAGGGAAATAATCAACCGGTTGGTACAAATCGTCGGGGCGGAAAATGTTCTGACGCAAAAGGAAGAGCTAATATGCTATTCCTATGACGCCACACCCGGCTTCAGCCAACTGCCCGATGCGATAGTTATGCCCGGCAGTACGGCCGAAGTTTCGCAAGTGCTTGCCCTGGCCAACGGCGAAAAAATCCCTGTCTACCCCCGCGGCTCGGGCACCAATCTCAGCGCCGGCGCTGTACCCATGAAGGGCGGCATCGTGCTGCTTATGACACGGATGAACAAAATTATTGAGATCGATGCCGCCAACCTGGTTGCCGTAGCCGAACCGGGGATTGTGGTGGCCGATTTGAACCGGGAAGTAGAAAAACTGGGTCTCATTTATCCTCCCGATCCGGGCACGGTAGCCACCGCAACCTTAGGCGGAACGGTGGCCGAAAACTCCGGCGGCCTGCGCGGCCTGAAATACGGCGTTTCCAAGCACTATGTCATGGGACTCGAGGTAGTGCTGGCCGATGGCCGTATCCTCAATACCGGCGGTAAAAATGTTAAAGACGTCGCCGGCTACGATCTGACCAAACTCATGACCGGCTCAGAAGGAACACTAGGGGTCATAACCAAAATCATGGTGAAACTCGTCCCTGCTCCGGAAGCGAAAAAAAGCATTCTCGCCATCTTTGACGACCTGGACAACGCCGGCAAGGCCGTCGCCAGCATCATCGCCAATAGGATTATCCCGGCGACGCTCGAAATCATGGACAACACCACCATCCGCACCGTGGAAGATTATGCCCATATAGGCCTGCCTACCGACGCCGAAGCCGTACTGCTCATTGAAGTAGACGGCATTCCGGAAGTAGTGGAAAAGGATGGGACAAAGGTCATCGAAGAACTAAAAGCCAACAAGGCAACTGAAATCATCGTGGCCAAAGATGTTGCCGAACGGGACAAAATTTGGGCGGCCCGCCGCGCCGCACTGCCGGCGTTGGCCAAACTGCGCCCGACCACCTTTGTCGAGGACGCTACGGTGCCGCGCAGCAAGGTTCCCGACATGATCCGCGCCGTCAGCCAAATCGCCATCAAGTATGGCGTAACCATCGGCACTTTTGGTCACGCCGGCGACGGCAACCTTCATCCGACCATTGTCTGCGATATTCGCAATCAGGAGGAAATGGAACGGGTATACCAAGCCATGGATGAAATCTTCACTACCGCCTTAAATCTTGGCGGCACCCTGAGCGGCGAGCACGGTATTGGCCTTGGCAAACTTAAATATATGGAAAAACAGTTTGGTCCGGTAGGAATGGCGGCTATGCGGGCTATCAAACAGGCCCTTGATCCCAACGGCATTCTCAATCCCGGAAAACTTGTTGGGGAGGGGTAAAACATGGCCGAAACGGACGCCAAACAAGTATTGGCTCAAATCAGCGATGCCCTGGCCAATTGCATGAAATGCGGCAACTGCATGGAAGTATGCCCGGTTTATAAAGAACTCAAAACCGAGACCGGCGTCGCCCGCGGTAAACTGGCGCTGCTGGAAGCGGTAAATAACGGCCAGCTTGGCTTTACCGACCGGTTCGCCAAGCTGATGACGGTCTGCACCTCGTGCAAGTCCTGCGCCATGAAATGTCCCTGCGGCGTAAAAGCCGACGAACTCATTGTGCGGGGCCGGGAAGCCGCTGTCAAGGCCCGCGGCCAGCACCCTGTGAAAAAAGCGGTTTTTACTTTCCTCCAAAATCGCGCCCTCTTTGATTTGGGTATGCGAATGGCCGGCATCTTCGGACCCCTGGCCTTCAAAAAACTGCCCGGACGGCTGGCGACTATCGCTCGCTTCCCCATGCCCGGCCTCGACCGCAAGCGCATTACCGCCCCTATCGCTGCCACTCCGCTGCGCAGCCAGTATCCCGAGACCGTAAAAGTCGCCAAACCCAAGCTGCGAGTTGGCTTTTTCACCGGTTGTGTAGTCAACTATATTTATACCGACATTGGCCAGTCGGTCATTAATGTCCTGAAAGCCAACGATGTGGAAGTGGTATTGCCAAGACTCCAGCATTGCTGCGGCATCCCAGTATACATGAACGGCGAACCGGACTTGGCGCGGGTTTTCGCCAAACACAACATTGAAACTTTCGAAGGCTACAATCTCGACTATATTGTTACCCCTTGCGCCACCTGTACGGAAGCCTGGAAACTGGAGTATCCCGAATTGTTCCCCGCTGACCCGGACATGAAAACCAAAGCCGAAAAATTGGCGAAAAAGACCTACGAAATCAGCGAGTTTCTCGTAGATGTAGTGAAATTCCGCCGTGACAATTTGGGTGAAGTCAAAGCTACCGTCACTATGCATGACCCGTGCCATATGGCGCGCGGCATTAAAGTGACCAGCCAGCCGCGGGAAGTCCTCAAAGCCATTCCTGGCCTGACATTCGTCGAAATGAAAGAACCGGCCCGCTGCTGCGGCGCCGGCGGCTCATTCAGCCTGGCGCACTATGAATTGTCCCGGAAAATCAATGACCGCAAAGTCGCCGACATTGCCGCCACTGACGCTGATTTGGTTGCAACAAGCTGCGGCCTGTGCCGTATGCATATCATTGACGGCCTGGTCCAGAATAACCTGCGGCAAGACGCCGTTCATACCGTCCAACTCCTCGATAAGGCTTACCAGGCCGGCCAAAAGGGCTAATGCCCGGAAAAAGGGCGCCTAACATTACGGTTAGGCGCCCTTTTATTATTTTTCCGTATCTCCGGGGAAAGAGGTCGTCTCCGAGCCCGTAATAGCTTCCTTGTGACCACGGGTCTTACGCCAATGGCCAACAGCGATAACCAGTGCCGTCAGGCCGATTTCGACCATCAAAGCATAGGGCTGAAGCATCGCTCCCAGCGCTTGGTCGGCTACAATCATTTTCGCCGCCGTCCAGCCTAAAATACCGGCGCCGACATAGATAATAATCGGAAACCGGTCCATAAGAGTCATTAACATTTGACTGCCGAATACCACGAGCGGAATGCTCATGGCCAGGCCGAAGATCAGCAGCATCATATTGCCGTCGGCAATGCCGGCGATAGCCAACACATTGTCCAGGCTCATAATTAAGTCGGCAAACAAAATGATTTTCACTGCTTCCATAAAACTGGAAGCTTCCTGACAGGAAACCTCCTTTTTATCTTCGGCCAGCAGGTTAATCGCAATATATAATAATGCCAAACCGCCTGCAAACTGCACATAAGGTATTTTGAGCAGCAAAGCTGCAACCAAGGTCAGGACAATTCTCAAGATAACTGCTCCGGCGCTACCCCAAATAACGGCCTTTTTGCGTTGTGCTGGGGGTAAGTTTCTACTAGCCAGAGCTATGATGACCGCGTTATCACCGCTTAGTATCAGGTTGATAAACGTAATACTACCTAACGCTGCCAATAGTTCCATCGAAATAACCCCTTTCTATATTTTTTTGTGCCAATTGCATTAATCTGATCAGTTTAAAAGGCCGTCTTGCACTTGATGGTGCACCTCCGTATCAAAAAATTAAAGACCTTACCGCGTAAGGTCTTTTGAACTCTTCCCCAGGGGGCAGACCTTTACAGCTAGTATATTCCGGAAATATACTAAAGGTCTCACTATTGGCTAACCAATGATAAGGCCATGCAGCAAGTGCAGAGTTGTTGACCTTATCTTACAGCTACTCCCCTTTAGGGACTATTCAGTTATATTCCAATAATAATATAAATCCCTTGCCCGGTCAAGACGTCCGGATAAGCGGATGTTGTATACAATTGCTCTTTTTTCATGGCCCCCCGGATAAGCGGACAAGGTTGGCGTCCGCCGCCGGATCGACGCCGCCTAAATCGTCGGCAATGCCGCCCACATGAGTAAACTCGCCTTCTTTGTTCATAAGGAGCGGACGGGTATCGCCTTTTGCTTTTGGTCGCACCTTTCTTTCACCTCCGTTTAGTTTAGTTTAGTTTTATTTTGCCCGCCCTACAGTGAAACAATCTAAAAACCGACACGCCAAAACTTACCATAGACCACCTTCCCGTAATCTATGTTATAATGTTATGTAAACTTATGCGGACTTTCTTGGAAAGGTGGTACTATGGACACTTTGTCACACGCACTTATTGGCATGGCGGTCGCGGGCCTGTCTGGTCACCCTCTATCGCCCAGTGACCCTGTTTATATTGCCGCAGTCCTTGGCGCACAAGCACCAGACTTGGATATTATCGCCGGCCTCCGCGGCGGCATGGCTTATCTCCGACAACATCGCGCCATGTCGCACTCCGTACCGGGCGTGACCGTTTGGTCGGCGCTAATTGCCGCCGGCCTTTATTTTTTTATGCCCGGCGTATCTTTTACCACTGTCTGCGGTTGGGCATTTGCCGGCGGCCTTTCCCATATTCTGGTCGACTATTTTAATACCCACGGCGCCGCCGTTCTTTGGCCGGTGCGCAAGGAGCGCAAAAGCTGCCACCTGCTTAACGTCTTTGATCCAATTCTTATCCTGCTAATGCTTAGCCTGTATGCTTATCCCGTACCGATGCGCCATGTGGCACTGGCGACGTTTACCCTTTTATTTTCTTATCTGGGTCTGCGTCTGGCCTTGCGCTACCGGGCAGCAAAATGGCTAACCGCCTATTTTGCCGGTCATATGGTTATACGGATTACCATTATGCCATCCCTACGGCGAATCTTGTTTTGGGACTTTGTAATTGAAACAACTGATCGTTATTTTGTGGGTCAAGTTGGCGCCCTCTATCCGGTACTTGCCGTGCGGGCCGAATTATCCAAACAAAGATTTCCGAAACAGCCGCTACGGCGCAAAATACCTTTCTCGGTCAGTTTTTTCAGACCTTTACTCCATTCAGGCATGTGGAGGAAGAACAGAACGAAAACGGTAAAGCCGTTCATATTTATGACTTGCGTTACTTTTGCGGTGAGGAATTCCGCCATCGCGCCACCATATACTTTGATGATGCGAACATTCCTCGCGCTGCCTATATTCACTCGTATGGCCGTAAATTTCGCGTTCCGTGTTAACGCCCGTAAAAAAGCAAGCTCAAAAGCAGATACTATCTCCTGTCGCAACTACTTGCACAGGAGGTTTTTTTTTAGTATAATAATACCGCCCCCCAGGGGAGGGGTTTGGACTTAGCATAAATTCCCCTAGTAAAGCCAATATAAATTAAGGAGGTTATCAATCATGCCAAATAAAATTCAACCATACCTATTTTGGATCTTGCTGGCCTTTCTGGCTATTGGTTATTTCTATCCCGCAATCGGGGTCATTGCCATTGTGTGCATGTTGGCGCCGGTATTGCTGGCTCCGTTCAAAGGCCGCTACTGGTGCGGCAATTTCTGCCCGCGCGGCAGTTTTTACGACACCGTTCTGGCTAAGTTTTCACCCAAAAAGCCAATACCTGCCTTTTTCCGCAGTAAGGGTTTTCGCCTGTTTATGATTTTCTTTATTATGACGGTTTTCACCGTGCAAATGTATTATGCCTGGGGTGACTGGCCAGCCATGGGCATGGTGTTCCTCCGGTTAATCTTTATCACCACGCTGGTTGGCATTATTCTTGGCTTTCTTTTTCATCACCGGACGTGGTGTTCATTCTGCCCCATGGGGACGATGGCCAGCTGGTTTAGCGCCAAAGCTAAGCCACTCCAGGTAGACGCTACTTGCGTAAACTGTAAGCTGTGCAGCAGAGTCTGCCCGTTCGGACTAACGCCGTATGAAGCCAAAAGCACTGATAGCGGCTACCTGCATCCTGATTGCCTTAAGTGCAGCCGCTGCGTAGTAGCCTGTCCTAAAAAGGCGCTGCACTTTTAATATCCGCCCGTTACCAACCCGGTAACGGGCTTTATTTTAGTAAATTTTACTAGAATCCTACAAATAGGGAGCGGCGCTTTTTCCACGAATATGCGACTTATTTGTTTTAATAAAAAGCAAATATTTTTACCTGCTACCCCTTCATCACGCCTAAAGGCACTAGTTTTACCAGCGGTTTAATTAAATCCAACTCATTAGCTATTACCTCGTCGATATCTTTGTATGCTTGCGGACACTCGTCGTATTTACCATTAAACCTGCCGAAGACAATCCCCTTCATTGCTTCTTGCGCCATTTCCTCAGTAATTACCTCATTAGCTTTTCGGCGCGACATCTTGCGGCCAGCGCCATGCGAAGCGCTATGGAATGACTCTGGATTTCCAAGGCCTTCAACTATATACGAAGGTGTTCCCATACTTCCAGGAATTATCCCTATTTCGCCTTTACGCATCCGGATTGCACCTTTACGGTGAACCCATACCTTCTCGCCATAATGTTTTTCCAAAGCAGCATAGTTGTGATGAACGTCAATCTGCTCCACTGGTGTGTGACCTGTAATATCGTAAAAAATCTCAATAAAGCGATCCATCATTTTACTTCTGTTGGCGTAAGCAAAAGCCAGGCAGAAGTTCATAGCCTCAATGTAATTTTGCCCTTCTTCTGTATTTGCGGGCAGAAAAGCTAAGTCCCACTCTTTAGGTACTTCCGCACGCCATTTTTTATTCAACTCAACAGCTTTTTTGTTGAAGTAGTCAGCCACTTTTTTACCTAAATTTCGGCTACCCGAATGAAGCATTAACCAGATAAAACCATCGTCGCCTTTTTGAATTTCGATAACATGATTGCCACCGCCTAAAGTTCCCAACTGGTACTTAGCAGACTGCAATTCTTGCCTAATTATAGGAATATGGCTAGGCGCCTCTTTAAACACATCACTCGCTTGCGGCTCTTTATGGTGATTAAAGCCGACAGGAATAACTTCCCTGGCTTTGCCAAGTATTTTCTTAATCTGTTCGGTAGTAATTTCCTTAGCTGAAGTTTTAACCGCAACCATGCCGCACCCGATATCAACGCCCACAGCGTTTGGTACGACTACATTGTGAGCTGCCAACACGCCACCTATTGGCATGCCGTAACCGCTATGACAATCAGGCATTAACGCGATGTGGTGAAAAGCAAATGGTAAATTAGCAAGGTTATTGGCCTGTTTTAAACATTCATCCTCAATGTCATCAGTCCAACATTTTATCGGGATCCGATTATTGTTATGCCAAGTTTTCAAGCTGCTTTTTCCTCCTTTTGCCTGAAACGTCAGTTACCTACTACAAGTCCGCTAAATTATTCGTGCGTACCAATTTTTATCCTGCTCGGTTTTAAAATAAATAATTACGCAACAGCTCGTCCATGCTTACTAAAAGTAATCTTGCGCCCACGCCGGGCGCACTAAAATGCAAAACAACCCACTTAAAAAGCGGGTTGCTGACCACAACAATTCCCATTGTACACCTTACCATAAATTGCCAGCGATCAATCCACTTTTCACTATAAATTTATTTTTTTTGCCGTCATTTTTCCGGCAGGATTTTTCTTTCCCAACAAGTATTCCCAACACTATGATACCTATTATCCTTTCGTTGGTAAAGGAGGTCTTATTTTTGCTCAAACTCATCGGTGTCATTATCGTTGTGCTGGGGCTGATGTTCCGGTTCAACCCGCTACTAGTAGTCATCGTCGCCGGTTTTGCTACCGGTTTGGTAGCCGGCATGACCCCGCTGGAAATCCTGGAAGCCATCGGCAATGCCTTTGTCACTAACCGCTACATGAGTCTTCTCATCCTCATCCTGCCGGTCATCGGTATCCTTGAGCGCTACGGCCTGCGCGAGCGGGCAGAAATGCTGATTGCCAGAATGAAAGGCGTTACGGCCGGGCGAATCATGCTTACCTACATGGTATTCCGCCAAGTCACAGTAGCCCTGGGCTTGGCCTTGGGCGGCCACCCCACCTTCATCCGGCCGCTTATCGCCCCGATGGCCGAAGCCGCCGCCGGTCGGGGAAAACCTCTGCCGCCAGCGCTGCTTGACCGGGTGCGGGCGATGGCTGCCTCAGCGGAAAACTACGGCAATTTCTTCGGCCAACTCATCTTTATCGCTGCCGGCGGTCTCCTCCTCATCAAAGGCGTGCTGGAGCAGGCCGGTTACAAAGCCGACCTGTTAGTCATGGCCAAATACGCCATTCCTACCGGTATCGCCGCGCTGCTCATCGCTGCCATACGTTTTACCCTGTTCGACCGCCAGCTAGCCAGGGAACTGAATGACGCCGCCAATACCCCGCCCGGCAACGCCGGCAAGGAGGTGGCCCGCTAATGAACATCACGCTTGACCATGTCTACTACCTGACCGGCGCTTTTTTGCTAGTGTTCACCGCGTATACCCTAGTTGACAACGCCCATAAAGCCAAGTGGGGCACAGCCTTGTTCTGGGGCCTATACGGCATTACGTTCATCTGGGGGACGCAGCTGCCACCAGGTGTTGTCGGCGGCGTGGTCGTACTTATGGCTGTCATCGCCGGCGCCAAATGGATGGGACTCGGATCTTACAACGAAGCCAGCCGCGAGACTCGCCTGGCCATGGCCCACAAATTTAAAGAGTGGCTGTTTGTGCCGGCGCTGGCGGTGCCCATCATCACCTTCCTTATCGCCAAGTACACCAAACTGGGCGCCCTGGTGGGCTTTGGCATCGGCTCAGTAGTCGGCCTGGCACTAGCCCTGGCTCTTACCCGGGAAAAGGTCGGCCAGACGTTCAATGAAGGCCGCCGTCTACTGGACGCCATCGGCTGGGCGGTTATCTTGTCCCAATTCCTGGCCGCGCTCGGCTTTCTCTTTGACAAAGCCGGCGTAGGCAAGGTAGTGGCTGATCTGGTAAGCTCGGTCGTGCCAGCGGACAGCCTGCTAGCAACAGTGGTCGCCTACTGCGTCGGCATGGCGCTGTTTACAATGATCATGGGCAATGCATTCGCCGCCTTCGCGGTAATAACCACCGGCATCGGTATCCCGCTGGTCATCAAAGTCCACGGCGCCGACCCAGCCATCGCCGGCGTCATTGCCATGGTCTCCGGCTATTGCGGCACACTTATGACGCCCATGGCCGCCAATTTCAACATTGTGCCGGCCGCCCTGCTGGAAATAAAGGACAAAAACGGGGTTATTAAGGCCCAGGTGCTCACCGCCATACCGCTCCTTATTATCAATATCTGCCTGATGTATTTCCTAGCTTTTCGGAGGTGAAATGATATGAAAAAAGTTCTTGTCACCGGATTCGGCCCCTTTGGCGGCGAACCGGTCAACCCGGCCCTTGAGGCCATCAAACTGCTGAATGGCCGTGAGCTCGCCGGCGCCTGCATTGTCACCCGCGAGCTGCCGGTAGTGCGGCAGGAGTGCATTGATGCCATTATCCGCTACATCGCCGAAATTGATCCGGTCATCGTGCTGGCTGTCGGCCAGGCCGGCGGGCGGCTAGATATCACGCCCGAGCGGGTGGCCATCAACGTCGACGATTTTCGCATCAAAGACAACGCCGGCAACCAAGTCATCGACGAACCGGTAGTGCCCGGCGGTCCTGCTGCCTACTTTTCCACCCTGCCGATCAAGGCCATGGTGCAAAAAATGAAAGACGGCGGCATTCCGGCCACCGTCTCCAATACCGCCGGCACCTTTATCTGCAACCACCTGTTCTACGGCCTGATGCACCACCTGGCCCAGGAGGGCAACATCCGCCGCGGCGGGTTCGTCCATATCCCGTACCTGCCGGAACAGGCCGTACGCAACCCCGGTCAGCCTTCCATGAGCATTGAGACTATTGTCAAAGGGCTGGAGCTGGCCATCCAAGCGGCGCTGACTACCCAGACCGACGCCCGCTATACAGCCGGCCAGATATGCTGAAAAACTTAGACTTTCGCCGTCATCGTATGTCAGCCAGCAAAAAAAGTAACCCAAACAGGGTATAATCTTGCAAATCAGACCAAACATCTAGCGATCTTACATCCGTTCCAAGTTTGCTATAATGAAATTTTAATTCATGTGGCAAAGGAACGGATTTTTTGCAAATCTTTCATACGTGGACTTTCATCACTTTTTTATTCGCAATTAAAATCCTGGAGTTCTCTTTCAAGATAGAAAATGGCTTTGCCCCGTAGAATATCGCCGCCGCTCCCTGGTTCGTCGCCATTATGCAAAAACCAGAGGTCCCAGCGTTCCCAGGTAGTATCCGGCCCATAGCTATCAATATTCGCCTGTTCAGCGTGGGTACGCACATGGTCATAATCGATAGGAAGCCCCAGCTCGCGGCATAAGATGGCGATGATTTGGGCCATGCACTCAATCTGCAGTTCGGTTGGCGGCTCTGGCCCCAGGTCATTTGAGGTAGCATAGGCGCAGCACAGTAAAGCTACCCCTACGGAGCCAGTGTTTTGCCGCCAGGTATGGGGGAGCACTTCGGTCAAGCTTTCGACAGGGGTATAGATTTCTCCCTCTTTGTCGATATTAATGTGGTAATCCGGATATGGCTGTCCATAATGGCCGGCGGACCAGTGGAGAAAAATGCGGTCAATCTCGCCGCGCGCTTCGCTGGCCAGACGGCAGACATCAACGAGTTCAATCCGACGCACTGCTTTACCCTCCTTCAGTCTTAGCGTAGCTATTTTTACATCCTATGCAATACATTCCGCTAAAGTCACCAATTAAATTCCGGGAGGATTTACAAATAGAGAATTTTTTATAGAGTACAAGTGCGAGGAGGCCAGGAGATGAATAACCGGTCCAAAGTTTGCTCGTCTGCCCTCGAGGCCATCGGCAACACGCCCCTAATTCGCCTAGCCCGGCTGGACGCCGACTTACCAGGGCAAATTTACGCCAAGGCCGAATTCCTTAGTCCAGGCGGAAGCATGAAAGACCGTATCGCCCGCCAAATGATTGAGGATGCCGAACGTGCGGGAAAACTCAAACCGGGTGACACCGTTGTCGAAGTAACTAGCGGTAATACCGGCATTGGCCTTGCCATTGTCTGCGCCATCAAAGGCTATCGCTTCATTGCCGTTATGTCGGAAGGCAACAGTCCCGAACGGCGGATGATCCTGCAGGCTCTGGGCGCCAAAGTTGAACTTGTCCCGCAAGGGCCAGGTGGAAAACCCGGCCAGGTAACAGGACAAGACCTGAAACTCGTTGAAGAACGCGGACGCCAAATTGCCCAAGAATTACAAGCCTTTTTTGTGGATCAGTTCCATAACCCCAGCAACGTAGCCGCCCATGCCGCAACCACCGGTCAAGAGATCTGGGATCAGCTTGAAGGAAAAATAGACATTTTTTTAGACGTCGTGGGTACGGCCGGTACTTTTGTCGGCGTGGCGAGCACCCTGAAAGCAAAAAATCCGGCCATCCGCTGCCTCGCTGTAGAGCCGGCGTCGGCGCCGGTACTGGCCGGCAAGCCTGTCACTAGCCCCCAGCACAAGCTGCAAGGTTCGAGCTATGCCATGATTCCGGGATTATGGCGGCAAGATCTATGTGATGGTTACCTGACCGTCACCGACGAGGAAGCGGTGGCAACTGCCCGCCGCCTGGCAGCAGAAGAGGGATTACTGGTCGGGTATACGGCCGGCGGTAACGTGGCCGCTGCCCTCAAACTGGCTAAAGAGTGTGCACCCGGAACAACGATTGTCACTATCCTCTGCGATAGCGGCATGAAATACTTGAGCAGCGATTTATTTGTGAAATCGTGACACAAGGCCTAACCTCCGTCAGCGGGAGGCTAGGCCTTGTGTAGCTTTAAGCAGAACCTCTTTCCTTGTCCCGTTGTTTTTGGATTAGATCTATGACAACCACGACGGCGGCGAACAGCGCTGGGACCGCCCAGTAAGCCCAAGAATAGGCCGCCAGCCAAATTTCAACTTGCTTGTCGGCCAACACCATTTCCCCGGCTGTCCAGCCAAGAAACGCCGCACCAAGTAAAATTATAACCGACCAGCGCTCCATCAATAACATAATAGCTTTACTGCCCCAGATAATGATGGGAATACTAATACCAAGACCAATAACCAGCAGTGGAACGTTGCCTTTGGCAATACCGGCTATGGCCAATACATTATCAAGACTCATAACTAAGTCGGCAACCAGGATGGTCTTGACCGCCGCCCATAAGCTGTTTGCTGCCTCGATTTCTTCATAGGGTTCTTTCTTGTCGCTAATAAGCTTAATAGCTACCCACAGCAGTAATAGTCCGCCCAATAGTTGCAAATATGGTATTTGCAATAAAAAAATAGCAATTAAGGTCAGGATAATCCGCAAAATAATTGCGCCGACGCCTCCCCAAAAAACGGCCGAGCGCTGCTGCCGGGCGGGCAGATTGCGACTGGCCAGAGCAATCACCAAAGCATTGTCGCCGCTTAGCAATAAATTGATTGTAGTAATGCTGAACACGCCAACCCAGAAACTCGCGTCCATCATCGCCTCAACCTCCTGTCCACCAGACCAAAACCGACGTTTTTAGTTTTCCCCAGGTAATGATAATGATAATTTGCTTTACCTGCTAAATAATGTTAAACGGTATTCTGATGGAACAGCCAGGTAAGCGCACATACTAACAGGAGCAAGGAGGTGAAACCATGCTGGGTATGAACAAAGAACAGCTCCTCCAGGTTGCGGGGCAAAAAATGCAGGCATCGCAGGATATTACCGCCGCCGTCGCTGAGATGATCGAAGCGAATAACAAACTATTGACGCAGCAGATTGAAAGCTATCTGAACGCCAAAAGAACGAAAAACCAACACTTTGATTTGATGTAAATGGCGTAGGCCGGTGTCTCCAGATATAATTTAAGAGCTGCCAACCTCTGGCAGCTCGTTTGTTTTAACCTGGGCAGATGTTCTCGCTATGAGCAAAGGTTATCACCGGATCGCAGCCAGCGCGGCGGATTTGTCCCCGCTCCTCCAAGTACCGCAGGTGAGCAATCGCCTCGCCAACGGCAAACCATTTCTGGGGCGGCGGGAAATCTTCCCATGTAGAATAGGACAAGTCCCATCGCATCCGTGCCGCCACTTCGTAAGCACTGAGGGCACCGTTGTCTTCCAGGATGCCTATGATTTCCACAAGGCGCTGCCGGTGGTGTTCCGCCAGCTCGTCAATCCGCCGCCGGCAATCGGAAAATATACGGCGATGACCGGGCAGTACAAGCTCAACCCGCAGTCGGCGGACTTTTTCCAGACTGGTAAGATATACGGCCAATACATTTTCTTCATCTGACCAAAGCGAAATATTCGGCGTAATATGGTCGAGAATATGGTCGCCGGAAAAAAGAATTTTCCGGTTAGGTTCATAAAGACATACATGCCCAGGTGTATGTCCGGGGGTAGTAATACACGTAAACTCATAGTCGCCAATAACCAGGCGATAACCTTCGCGTACCGCTATGAACGGCACCGGCCGGCGGGTAGAAAACCGCACGCCTGGATGCTTGCGAATTGCCTCCGCCAGGATTTCGTCAGGAAAACCGCTGCGACGCGCATAAGCAGCCATGCGATCCCAATGCTCGGTCGAAATGCCCATGGAGTTAATGACCGCCGCATCGGCAGCCGAAGCATATATTGTCGCCTCCTGGCCGGCAAGCTCACCAATCAGTCCGGAATGATCGGCGTGTAAATGGGTAATGAAAAAGTCAAGACTCGCCAAATCGATTCCCAAATTGGTCAGTGCACCAAGCAGAGCTTCCCGACACTCTGCCCGGTTAAGCCCGGTATCAATCAGCAGACTGCGCCGCGGTCCAACGACCAGATAAGAATTGAGCGCCCGCAAAGGATTGTTCGGCAAAGGAACTTCCACCCGGTAAAGATTGGGCAAGACTTGTTCCAACTAAACCCCTCCTCATCCTCATAAGAGATGCTCAATCATTCGGCAAAAAAC
The DNA here is from genome assembly GCF_000169155.1 of Thermosinus carboxydivorans Nor1. Classification (NCBI taxonomy): domain Bacteria; kingdom Bacillati; phylum Bacillota; class Negativicutes; order Selenomonadales; family Sporomusaceae; genus Thermosinus; species Thermosinus carboxydivorans. The sequence goes on along the minus strand of NZ_AAWL01000009.1, from coordinate 4,811 downwards.
CGACCGGTACCTGCCGCTCAAAAAAAAGCCCTGCCGGGCTATTTAATTTTTGTCCACCGGTAAGCGGAGTCAACAATAATCACAATTACAGCAATGATCATCAGCACCATAAGTACGGTATTAAGGATCATGCCATTAGGCCAATAATTGGTAATAACTGACTGCACCCCCGCTGTTACCGTGGTGACAAACAGCACAATGGTGGGAATGAGGGTAATCATGGCATAATCCCAGCGCTTGTGGTGCTTGAGAATAATAGTAGTACCAATGGCCAGCGCCAGGGTAGCCAAAAGTTGGTTAGACACGCCGAAAATCGGCCAGATGGTTGATACACTGCCGCCGTAGAGCAAGTAACCCCATCCGAAAGAGACAAGGAAGCTAGTGATAAGCACGCCCGGCCACCAATTCACTTTCCGAAAAGGTTCATATACCCGCCCGAGGATATCCTGAACGATATAGCGGGCGACACGCGTGCCAGCATCAATGGTGGTCAGGATGAACAAGGCCTCAAACATGATGGCAAACTGGTACCAATAAGCCATTATCCCTTTCAGGCCGGGAATGCTGGAAAAGATATAGGCCATGCCAACGGCCAGCGAAACGGCGCCGCCGGGGCGATGAGCCACGTTTTCTCCGACCAGCGCGGAAAGTTCGGGCAGGTTTTGCATGGTATAACCAAGAGGAGCCAATTTGTCAAAAACGGCTTTGGGCGTATTGATAGCAAAATAGTCGCCAGGCAGCAGTACCGTGGCAGCAATAAGGGCCATGACCCCAACGAAAGACTCGGTCAGCATGGCGCCAAAGCCTACCAGCTGGATGTCGCGTTCGTTGTCAATCAGTTTCGGCGTTGTCCCCGATCCAATGAGGGCATGGAAACCCGAAATGGCGCCACAGGCAATGGTAATCATTAGAAACGGCCATACGGGACCGGGGATAATGGGCCCACCGCCGTTTATAAACCGGGTAAAAGGTTCGGCGTGAATTTCGGGCCGCACAATGATAATTCCCAGGGCCAAAGCGGCAATGGTACCTATTTTCATATACGAACTAAGATAGTCACGGGGGGCAAGCAGCAGCCAAACCGGTAAAACGGCGGCAAGAAAACCATAGGTTGGCAGCAAGATTTTAAGCTGTTTTTCGTCATACAAAAACCAATTGGCAATGGCAGAAGCTTTTATATACGGTCCGGCGATGACTCCCAGCAGCACCAATATCACGCCCATAATCGAAGCTTCGCGGATGTTCCCGGGACGCAGCATATGCATATAAATGCCGATAAGCATAGCACTGGGGATAGTCGATGCCACGGTAAAAGTGCCCCAAGGATTGTCATGCAGAGCATGAACAACGACGATCGCCAGACCGGCCATGGCCAGCAATACAATTAGGAGAACCGCAAAGTTTGTTGCTACGCCTGTCACTTTACTGACCTCATCTTTGGCAATTTCGGCTAGTGACCGGCCATTGTGACGCACCGAAGCGAACAGGACGACAGTATCGTGGACAGCGCCGGCCAGCACAGCGCCGATAAGCAGCCATAGCATACCCGGCACATAGCCGAACTGAGCGGCCAACACCGGTCCTACCAGCGGACCTGCCCCGGCTATAGCGGCAAAATGGTGGCCAAAAACCACCCACTTGTTGGTTGGGATGTAATCACGCCCGTCATTTAACCGGTGGGCTGGCGTTGTTTTTTGCGAATCGATGACAAGGACTTTGGTAACAAGGAAATAGCCGTAGTAACGGTAGGCCAGCGTTAAAACAAGAGCCGAAATTAAGACAAGGTATATCGCATTCATACTAAAACCACCCTTTCGTCAACAGTTTCGCCTACTTCACCATTTTCGGTCACCCAGCGGCCATGCCCCGCCGCCAAAGAAAGAATCCATCTCCCGGTTAATCGTGCGGTAGGGGTCGGTTTCCCTGACAATGGCGCCATTAGGGCATACCGCTTCACACTCACCGCAGCCAGTGCAATTGTCATTGACAATATTCCCGTCTTTACCGGCACTCACGGCGCCTTCCGGGCAATGTTCCAAACAAGCGTCACACTTCTTGCAGTTTTTGGTAATAAAGTAACGAATCTTTTCCATTGAACTACCTCCGCCCAAGCTAAACAAGCTTTTTAGTTTTAGTATGTCATCGCCAGGCGTAAAGTATGTAGGCCATAAACTAGAATTCATAGGCTGCAACTACTCGAGGATTTTACCTGTAAACAAAAAAATTGCGTAAAGCATAGTATATTTTCTCATATTCAAAAAAATTACGGCTATGCGCAAGAATTAACTCACCCCGTTATCCCCGATTTCAAACAAGCCCTAACTCAAGAAACTATTGACAGTCTTACACCGCCGACCACCGGCTTTACTCGCCGACCATCCCTGTGCAATCATCTATACTTCAGGAACAACAGGCAATCCTAAAGGGGCAGTCCTGACCCATAAGAACCTTGTCAGCAACGCCGGAGCTTTCCGGGATGTGCTGCCAGTTTGTGCTGAAGATAACGTACGTGCTTACCTTGTCATGGCAGAAGGCTATACCTTTGATAAACGGGCAATTCGGGAATACCTCCAAGCCAACCTGGCCGGTTACAAGATCCCCCGTGATTTCATTCTCGTTGATGCTCTGCCGAAAAACCAGACAGGCAAGATCTTAAAACGCCTCTTGCGTGACCAAATAACGCAGACGGCTAGCGGCCAGGCAGGATAAATATAAAAACCCTTCCGCAAGGAAGGGTTATGTCCGTACAAAGTGCGGCATCTCGAAGGGAATTTCCAGTGATAATTCGACCAAACCGCCGAATTGGCCGTCTTTATACCACGGCGTCTGATAGATGAGCTTTTTTATGCCGTTTTTTTCAATGGTATAGCAATTGGTTTCCTGATTAGTGATTAAATACGCTAATTTCTTGCGGGAAGGCTCGGAATGGCAGGTAAACACGTTTTGACCGATAAGCTGGCTACCGCCGTATTTTTCAAACACTTGGCAGGCCTTATCGTTCATCTCCACGCAGTCAGCGAGCTGGGCAATCGTGGCGGCAAACTTTTTCGCAATCGTGCCTGTTGCAATAATCCCCCAATTGATCTTGTTCATGCTTAATACCTGCCTTCCTTTCTACATACTTTTCCTTAATTTACAATAGATGGACAGGTGAGTCAACGGCTGGTGTACTACCTGCCGCGAAAATTCTGGGCAAGGCCGCAAAAAATTAGCGGAAATTTTCAGATAAGTATTGCACTTTTTGTCAGTTCGTGCTATGCTTTAAGTAAGCACCATCCCTACATTCTCTGGTTTAAACCCGTGCAAGTTTATTTGAGTGTTTCTCGGTGGATTGCAATGTGTTGACCAGTTCGTGGGATAGTGTTTTCTCTATATTTAACCCCACTTATGCCGCGTGATACCATTCCCCAGAGTTGCCGGATTGACTTAACCCTGGTTTGCTTCCTTTTCGGCCAACGTTATCTGTAGGGATGGGGCGTTTGGGCGGAGGAGTTTTTACTCCTCCGCCCTTAATTTTTATCGGAATAATCGATAACCGGCCTTTGCCGGTTAATACACAGGATAGTCACTTCTATTGTCCGGTAGAGGTGGCTGCACCCGCGGCGCCTCTTCCGGCTTATTTTTGGATAAAACAAGCAGGGCTAACAGAAAATAGAACCACTGATAATTTCATGATATACAACCGTAGGCAGAATACAATGCGCAAAAAGAAACAACTTCCGACATATATCGAAAGATTGAGAGTCAGGTTTGACTATCTATCCCGGATGCCAGTTTGAGGCCCAAATAGCGCATCCGTAAACCGGACATACCAGGCGGCCGATTGCACTTGAATAATGTACGCCGCAGCTATAACTAAGGAAGCCTCTGCCCCCGCTTCGCGGAAAGTGTTCATTGCGATCGCCAGAGCAATGGATAAATTACGCATTACCGTTCCGTACACCAGCGCAATGGCATCATCTCTCGGCAGTAGCTTCTTACCGACAAGCGTGCTCACGGCAAAATTTGCTATATAAATAACCATGACCGGAATAAAGATACGAATTAACAGCTCCGGGCTTTGCATAATTGTACCCGCCTTTAAAGCAATGGCGATAAAGACGATTCCTAGAACCCCCACCGTTGATACAAGTGGAAACTTAGGAGCAACTTCCTTTTGAAATGCCGCTTGCCCGTATCTATTGACCAATAGCTGTCGGGTAAAGAACCCGGCGATCATTGGGGCGATGATTATAGTTAAAATTTGACTTAAGACTTCGCCAAAATCAACGTTAGCTACCGTTCCGAGCAAGAATTGAAGGTAAAACGGCGTTGCTAACGACCCTGCGAGGAGGCCAATAATTGTCATCTTGGTCGCCGCTTCAACATTCCCCTTAGCAAAACCTGTCCACGATACAGTCATGCCGCTGGTCGGCACCAAACCCGCTATTAATAACCCAAGCTGAAGATAGGGCTCATCCGGGAAAAAGATTTGTCCTGTCAGATATGCCAATAGCGGTATCATTCCGAAGTTTACTAATAACGCCAGAACTTGTGCTTTCGTATCTTTCCCTACCAATACTTTTTTGAAGTTAAGCGTAACCATCATTGGATATACCATAACAATAGTCAAAGGTGTTATCCATGGCTTCAGCATGGCTGTATCGGCAATTATACCTGCCAGAAATCCCAGCAACATAGCAACGGGTATAGCTATGATCAGGTTTTGATTAACTTTTTTGAGCAAGACCCACACAAACTTCACCTTCCTATAATATATCCCCACCCCCCTGGGGGGTGGTAGTAATATTTATTTTAACCAATAAAAAAAA